>CAZENZ010000009.1:0-25162 GCA_964513705.1 uncultured Gammaproteobacteria bacterium | reverse complement strand
GCCTGACGACGGAAGATCAGCAGCGGTTCCAGGCGTACCGGGAAAAAGTAGAAAAACTCGAAACACAGGCCAAAAAATAGCAGATGTCTCTGCTTGACGTTGAAGGCCGAAACGGGAATAATACAGCCACTTTTACATATCATGTAGAAGCGAGTGACTCGCCGTTGTAGCTCAGCTGGTAGAGCACTTCCTTGGTAAGGAAGAGGTCACCGGTTCAATCCCGGTCAACGGCTCCATGGGTAGGTACCGAAGCGGTCAAACGGGGCAGACTGTAAATCTGCTGGCATACGCCTTCCAAGGTTCGAATCCTTGCCTGCCCACCACAAGAACATCGCATACACGTGCGGTGTTTTTGTTTATATGGAACGATCACATAACGTAGAATAAATTACAGAAGTTTTTGCGGAAGTTCGCATCGTGAGGCAAACTTCTTTCTAACCGTTATGACTGATCTCGCTGCTATCAAACAGCGCCTCCAAACTCTACCACCGGGCTTTGCGTTGGATATTGATGACACGCTGTCATTGACTTGGGCGTATTGGGGTAAGGAAATGTTGCGTCTCTTTGGGAATCCCGAAAACCTCACCTGGGAAGAGATTCGGAGGAAGTATCGCCGTTGCGAAAACGTGCCTTATTGGCAGACGCCGGAAGCGATGGCATGGATGCATGAGAAGCGTCATCGAGGAACATACTTTGAGGAACTGGAGCGCATGGAAGGATCTTTGGAATGGCTGGATGAGATTCAAAAGCATTTTCCTATCCATCTATATCTCACGGCACGAGCGACGGAATCGTTAGATGTTACGCGTACCTGGCTCGCGAAGCACGGGTTTCCTGATGTTGAGATTGTCGCGAGACCACCAAGCGTACCCTACGAAGGAATCTATCATTGGAAGTCGAGTATTTTGATGGAGTTGTATCCAGCGGTACTGGGCATCATTGATGACGACGCGAATCTTCCATCGCACATGCCGGCAGAATATGAAGGAACGATCTATACGATTGGCCATGAGACGAGTGACCGATCGGATATTAATGTGCATGTCTGTCCAACTTGGGAAGATGTACACCGAGCGATAAGGTCTTAATCATGACGCAGCAATTGTGGATTGGAGGAGAATCGATTCCGTATACGATCGAGCATTCGCGACGCTCTCGTCGCTTGCGTCTGACGATGCGTCCCGGGGGTCATCTCACAGTCACGGTGCCCGCGGGTGTGTCATTTGATCGTGTGAAGCCGCTCATTGAGTCACATCAAACGTGGATCTTGAAACAACATGCGAGGCAGATCAATGTACAGGTTCAGCATCTACCATCGATGACGGATGTGGCGGCGTATCGCGCGCAGCGAAGTCTTGCAAAGAGTCTTGTGTGGCGTTTGCTGGAAGATATTCAGCAGACAGAATCTCTTCCACAGCATACAGTGACGATAAAAAATCATCGTACGCGCTGGGGGAGTTGCTCGAAGCAAGGAAATTTGAACTTTAACTACCGTATCGTGTTTCTTCCATTAGATTTGGCACGGTATATCGTGGTGCATGAGATTTGTCATTTGTATGAATTGAATCACTCGCGGGCATTTTGGAATCATGTAGCCCGACTCGTACCGAATCATCGTGAGCAACGAGCGCGCTTGCGTGGGTATACGTGGCGTGCGGTTTGAGTGCGTGATGGTTTTTGTAAGTGCGTTGACAGGGAATGGTGACTGTCGCATTGTTCGATCATATGGAAACACCTTCTCGTTCTCTGATTGTTCCGGCGCTCATCTTGGCGCTCGGACTTGTGCTCGCCACCGGACTCTTTAGTTACGCCTATCGTGAGGTACGTAAAGAAGTGCGCACGATCGATATCTCTGGTTCGGCGGAAAAGGTCGTCGCATCGGACACGGCCAAATGGTCGTTATCGGTATCGCGTCAGGCGGATGCTGCGACGTTGAAAGATACAGCGACGCAACTCACGTCCGACGGAAAAGCGGTGGCGGACTATCTTGCTTCAAACGGCATTAAGCGCGAAGAAATCACTCTTCAACCACCATCAATCACGCCGCTTTGTGATGGTCAGGGATCTGTGTCCTACGATCGATCAGGAAATCAATACTGTGCGAGCAGCCGTTTGATCGGGTATGCGCTGCAGCAGCCGATGGTGATTGAATCATCCCAGGTCGAAAAACTTACATCGCTTTCGCAGTCAGCATTTGCGGTACTCGCGGAGCGTGGAATTGTGCTCACCAGTGCTGGTGTTGAGTACTACATTCGTGATTTGAACCAGGTGAAGATGCAGTTGCTATCAGACGCAACAAAGAACGCTAAAGATCGAGCTGAAAAGATTTTGCAGGGGACAGGTGCGTCGATCGGTGAACTGCAGTCAGCGAGTGTCGGTGTTTTTCAAGTGACGGCAGTAAACTCAACCGAGATTTCCGACTATGGTGCCTATGATACAGCGGCGCAACAGAAAAAAGTGACGTCGATTGTGCGTGCATCATTCAAGCTGCAGTGATCTACAACGAAAAATCTAGAATGCAAACGAGAGAATAAAATATTTCTCTCGTTTTGCTATTGACGTGTGCATAAGTGTGCTATACTACATTCGCGTTCGTCCGATGCTCTTTTGCTCCTTCAAGAAAAAAAGAACATCATTACGAACTTCGATTCATCCACTAGGGTGAACGAAACCCAATAGAAAGGAAGGTGTCACTATGCCAGCCAAGAAGAAAGCCGTGAAGCGCCCTGCTAAGAAGGCCGCGAAGCGCCCTGCTAAGAAGGCCGCGAAGCGCCCTGCGAAGAGAAAGTCTGCCGCCAAGAAGCGCAAATAGTTGACCTTTGATACGGAGGAGATCCCCTGAGTAGCAATGCTCGGGGGATTTTCCATTCAAGAGCATCGTAGATTAGTGCATAGTTTTTTCGAACGCAAATGGTCCGACGCGCACTCTCCTTTCGAGGCATCGGACCAGTTAAGGGTTGTGTGGAGCCTGCGCGAGAAGCTCTCGCCGGCGAGTATGATAGTTCTTCAGTCCACGTTGGAGTGTGTCCGGAAGATCTGACGAGCGCGCGTAGTAGAGGCGGACTGGATGTTCGAGTTTAGACAGCGCTTCGAGTTTTTTCGCAGCGCCGCGCCGGAGCTCGCCGAATGACCGCGCTCTTCCGTTCGGTGTTCGGAAGCGCAGGTGTGTCCCGGGTTTGATCCGGTAGTCGAAGAGATCTTCGACGAAGACGAGTTCCACGCCATCTTCGAGAAGGGCGCGTTCTCTGGCGAGTGCTTCTTCACGCCGCTGGAAGAGTTCGATCTGATGCCGACTCATCCGCGCTTCGAGAGCGTAGAGCGATGGCAGGCCAAGCGCTTCGCAGAACGCTTGATCGAGTTCGAAGTCCGTCCAACGGAGAAGATCTTCGCGTGTGAGAACGCCCTCCTGGTAGAGCGTTTGTCCGATCACGCTTGCCATAAGGAACTCCCGGTATCGCATGTGTGGATGCAGATACAGAGAGTGATACATCTTCATCCGAATCTGGGCGAACGGAAGATAGCGCTTGATGTCTGTGAGGTGCATCTGCCCGTTTTTGAAGCAGACCATCTCCCAGATGCCGCACAGGCGCAGATTGCTACGAATCAGCTTGGACAGATCTCGATGTTCACTCCTGCCTTCGACGGTGAACTGCGGCAAGCACTTGTAGATGTCGATGTCCCGTCCGAGATAGGCGAGCCAGTCCACGATTTTGAGCAGATCGCGATAGGCTCCACGTCCTTGAACGGTGTCGATGAGAACGCGCGTCGCCTCTTCTTCGGGGAGGCCGTACGTTTGAACGAGCTCTTTCCAGCCCGTCGTCGGGAGGAGTTCAGCGTAGAGACGTTCTTCGTGCAGAGCGCTGTCGCACCACTTCATGCTGTCTCCGCCGGCGATGGTGAAGACGTCATGAGTCAGCGCCGCGATTCGGAGTACGATCTTCACCCAGGAGGGAAGTTCGATGTTCTCCGTGATGAGGGTCATGAGCGCGTAGGCATCGCGCATGTGACCCTGGCGCATGTGAGGGCAGCGATCTGTGATGACGAGCCAGCCTGTGTCGTCTGCCGCCATCGAGTACTCGAGGTACCCCCATTGTCGGATGCCGCCCAGGCGATGATTCCGGAAGGCCTGCTCCGTTCGAGCGAGCAGGCTTGTTGGATCGTCTGTGACGGCATAATCGAACCCGGAGAGTTCAAAGCCGTGCATGCTCTGCAATTCTTCATCGCTAGTGAAGAGCCGGTCGCGCACGAGAAGTTGGCGCAGAGGCCGTGGCAGGTGCTTCACCCACGGAGGCATGACGCCTCTTCGCGCCTGTTCGCAAGCCTGCTCCACAACTCCGCCCATGGCGGCGACGTATGGATCGGGCATTCGCTTGATGAAGTCTCGATCAACCTGCAGCTTTCGCAAGCGTTGGGAATACAAGAGCTTCTTCAGTGCGCGTTTCACCTCGAGTTTCGAGGGTTGAGGTGGAAAGAACAGCAGGCCGCTATTCGCGATGGAGAGCGGTGCGACCAACTCCGCCATCGTTCGGATGGTGTAGTGGTGCATCGTACTCCTTCGTAGTGTGTAGCCTGCATGGGTGTTTTTTGACTGTCAATTTACGGACTGCATTCCCATTGACAAAGCTGAAAACAGGTGGGACAGTGGATACGGATAGTACGTGCGAAGATCCGCCCGAGGTCGGGGGATGGGGTCAGGCGCAGACGAGTATCCCATTGTTCCCCTTAACTTTAGGATCATGCCAACAAAATTGTTCGTCGGAGGAATCCCATACCGCACGAGTGAAGAAGAGCTCACCGCTCACTTCTCCCAAGCCGGTCAGGTTCTCTCCGTCTACATCCCGCTCGATCGTGAAACCCGCCGTCCACGCGGATTTGCCTTCGTCGAGATGGTTGACGACGCTGCTGCTGACAAGGCCATCGCTATGTTTCACGACACGGAGATGGGCGGTCGCCGCATCGTTGTGAACAAGGCTCGTCCAATGGAAGATCGTGGTGGTCGCGATGATCGCGCCCCTCGCCAGGATCGTTCCATGGGAATGTAGTCTTGCTACAACCGTCAAAACACCCCGTGCATAAAGCGCGGGGTGTTTTGCGTTCAGTAGATGGTGACTTGTGGCCACGACGTCTCTGGCTTGTATCTTTTATTATTATGCGCTAACGTTTTTTCGCTCCAATCACAGAATAACCACCCTCACTCGCGCCAGAACGCGAAGAAAAGGACGAGGTCTTCGATGAGGATCGATCTGAGACAGTTCGCTCGAGATTTCGTAGCCTTGGCGAAGCGTTCGCCGAAGGCCGCCATCGCCGTGTTCTTTACGGCGGTGTACCTCCTCCCGATCATGGCAGTCGTGATCCCGTTCCAAGGGCTCGGTTCCCTGGTCTACGCGGCACTGTGCTGGGCCATCGCTCGAGAGCGTCGTCAGTTGCGCTTCTGGAAGACATTCCGGCGAGCGATGACGGTACAGGCGCACGTACACGGACGCGTCATGCTGTGGTGCCTTGAGCGTCTGCTCGACTTCCGAGTCGAGGTCCATCTCGATCCAAGCGCGGAGAACCTCGGCACCGTTCTTCGTTCGCTGCTGGTGGTGCCGAACCACCTGTCCATCATGGACATCCCGCTGGTCTGCCTCGTGATGAAGCTCATCGGGCGGGGCGGTGGGGTGCGCTGGATCATGAAGGAGTTCCCGCGTTGGTTCCCGCTGCGCTGGGCGGCGAACTGGATCGGGTGCGGCTTCGTCAAGCGGGGCGGCAAGACCACCATTCAGCAAGACATCGAGTCGATCGAGGCCTGTGCCGCCCTGGCCTACGCGGACAATGACGATCCACTGATCTTCCCGGAGGGGACTCGTCGTACGGAAGGAGTCGTCGCCGATCCCAAGTCGACGGGCTTCGACGCTCTGCGCGCCAAGATGCCGCTCTCCGATGTCCTGACGATCGTCTTCCGCTGGGTGGGAGATGTGGGTGGTACGCTCGGGCGCGACACATTCAGCGCTGCAACTGACCTCATGGGCCGCACGATCGAGGTCCACGTCAAACGCGTGCCGCGCGACCAGATCGACGACCAGTGGCTCGGCCGGCACTTCACGGAGGTGCGCGAATTCCTGAGCGGGGCTAACTGAAGAGGAGGGCGACACGAGGAGGCGCGTCGCAACGAAAACCCCTTACGGCGGTCTGTCCGTAAGGGGATCGCTGTTTCTATGGATTGTTTCGCTAGATCCCAAGTTGTTTCTTCAGCTCTTCTTCAGCGTTGGCTGGGTTGGCTTTTCCGGCGGAAGCTTTCATGACCTGACCGACGAACCACTTCAAAACAGGCAGCTTGCCGGCACGAACTTGCGCCGCTTGATCTGCGTTGGCAGTAACCACTTCGCTCACGACTTTTTCTAAAAAAGCGCTATCCTGAACTTGAGCGAGGCCATGAGTCTCGATCAGATGCGAAGGATCGGCCTTGGTGTCGATCATGAGCCCGAGGAGTTTGAGAGCGTTTGGTCCACTCACTTTTCCTTTGTCGACCAGCATTAAGAACTCGGCCATGTTTTCTGGATCGAGGAGACCGTGTGGTGTCTCAATGCCTCGTTCCGTGAGCAGCCCGGCAAGCTTGTTCGTCATCCAGCTACCGGCAAGTTTGGCGAGCCGCGTTCGGTTCTCGTTGAGGAGCTCACTGGCGGCCTTGCCGCTTGTATCAGATGCTTCGAGCCACCCGCCAAGCTCACCCATGGTTTCTTCGAAAAAGCTCACCCAGTGATTCGCTGTGAGGATAGAGGCGTCTTGCTCACTGACTCCGAATTCTTCTCTTAGACGACCGCGAGTCTTGGATGGGATTTCGGGTAGACGGAGGCGTTCTTCTTCGCGCCAAGCAGCCACTGGCAGTGGGGGAAGGTCTGGTTCGGGGAAGTAGCGATAGTCTGCTTCGGATTCTTTGACGCGCTGTTCCACGGTGACTTCTGTTTGGTCGTTCCAGCCGCGAGTGGTGGTTTGTGGAATGGTCCCGGCTTCGTGAAGCTTCGACTGGCGCTCGATTTCAAACTGAAGCGCACGTTCCACGGAGCGGAACGAGTTCAGGTTTTTCACTTCCGTCTTTGGATTGAACTTTTCGCTGATGGGGGCGCCATTTTCGTCCAGAGCCAGCAAAGAGACGTTCGCATCGCAGCGCATCATGCCTTTTTCCATGTCTGCGTCTGAAGCGCCGACTGCGCGCAACAGAGACTGCAGCTCTTGCAAGAAGATCTTAGCCTCTTGTGGAGAGCGGAAATCTGGCCCGGTCACGATCTCAAGCAGAGGCGTGCCCGCGCGGTTGTAGTCGACGTAGGTCGAGTTGGAGGCGCCTTGATGAAGGTTCTTGGCCGCGTCCTCTTCCATGTGAGCGCGTTCGATGTGGATGGCGAGCGTCTGGCGTTCAGCGGAGTTGCTCGGGACGTTGATGGTAAGCGTTCCGTGTTCCACGATCGGGTGTTTGTACTGCGTGATTTGATAGCCCTTTGGAAGATCTGGATAGAAATAGTGCTTGCGATCGAAATAGCTGACGTCGGGAATGGTGGCATCGAGCGCTAAACCGGCTCGTATAGCTTTACGGACAGCTTCTTCATTCAGCATCGGCAGGACGCCAGGATGACCCAAGCAAATTGGGCAGCTCGCGCTATTTGCCACGGCTGTTTCGTCTACAGATGGACAGTTACAAAACAGTTTGGTTTTTGTTTTGAGACGAACGTGGATTTCGAGGCCAATAACCGGCAAAAAAGCCTGAGACATAGTGGTCTCAAGAGTACCCTGGCCGAAGAGAGCTTGTCGAGCAAAACCGGTCTAACGTGTTCGCTTGAGTTCGAGGTACACCGTCACCATCAAATGGGTCAAAAGAGGAATGGCGATCAGGAGCGGGATCGAATTGATTACCTGAAGCGCGCTGGCTGCGATTTGGGTTGAAGGGGGTCCGAGGGCGACAATGTTGAAAAAGTTGGTTTGAGTGACGAGTTCCGATGGGTGGTAGCCGGCGATCAGACTCACCAATGTTTCGATGATGGTCCCAGCCAACATACTCAGCACGAGAATGATAAATCCGGGCATCAAGATACGAATGAGTGTGCCCCACCAGCGACCTTTGACGAGCGCGGCAGAGTGGGCGAGAGCTTGGCGACCCGTTTTGCCTTCATCGAGATAGATGTAGCTCGCAAAGGCGAAGGCGATGGTCAGCCAGATACCAGGAAGAACAAACATCAGTGCTCCACCGGCCACAGTAAGACCGCTGAGAATGCTAATGAGGAGAAATGAGCCCAACATCGCCATGGTTGGCGCTTTAGACTTCTTTCCCTGGCGTTCCATGAGAACGAGATTGGTGAGTCGTAGTGTGACCCAGGTGTTTCCAATGACCTGCAGCAAAATCAAATCTACTGCATGCAGAACGAGTCGTGCGATCGGTGGAACATAGAAGCTAATAAGAGCCAGGGCGAACGACAAAAGCGCGATCCCGAGAAATCCCATTGATTCACGAACATCTGGTCCTAAGAATTTCTTTCCCTCGTGCCAGGTGCGTGCAAAGACTTCGGAAGGAGCAATGAGCGACGACTGTGCCATAGATGGAGGTAGTGTAGCACATGAAGCAATACCCCTGCACTTGGATGGTGCAGGGGTATTGCATTGATTGACCAACAGCAAACGTTTAATTAGCGAGAGGCTTTGAGGCTATGATAGAGCTTCACCTGCACAACTTGAGCCAAGCCGTTCGCGACGAGTGATAGGAGGAAGTTCACGACAATCGCGGCGATGAAAAGCAATCCAGCAAAGATCAGGATCGGTACGCTGGCTGCGCCCATGGCGCTTGAACCTTGCCCGGTCATGCTCAGCATAGCGCCGGCGCCCCCGATGGCAGCGAATAAAACTGGAACGGCTAGCGCAGCGAGTGAGATAATTCCGAGGACGATCTGGAAGACGAACGATGGGATCACAATGCGCCATAACGTCTTCCACCAGCGACCCTTCACGAGTTCCATCGAACGACCAAGTGAGGATGTTCCGGTCTTTCCCTCTTCAATGTAGGCGCAGATCGCAAATCCGGTGGCGATAGCGAACCAGATCCCTGGCAAGATGAACAGAATCATACCGCCCATGGCACCAAGGCCGCTGATGATGCAGATCAAAAGTACGGGCCAGAACATACTGCTGAGCGTTTTGTCTTTCGTGGCTTGGTTGGTTCCACCATCTTTGGCGAGAACGTAGCGCGTGGCGTGGAGTGTCACGAAGATACTGCCTACGAGCAAGATGAGCATTCCAAGACCGGCGAGCCACAGAACACCTTTCGCACTTCCGCCGATGTATAGAGCGAAGTACACGACCATGACAGGAAGGAGCCAGGCGTTGCGCTTGGTGATCGTTTTCCAATCATTTCTAAAGAACGACCATGATTCATGAATCAGGTCAGAGATCGATATGAGAGTGTTCATAGATGCTGGTAGGATAAACTATTTCGTCCGTCGACGGTAGGTTGCGAAGGAGAAATTTTCGTAGGGAATATTTTCTACTTGTTCCCAGATGGCTGGATCGATGGTTGGGAAAAATGTATCGCCGTCTATCACTCGGGGAACATGTGTAATGTAGAGCGTATCAGCGAGATCGATCGTTTGGCGGTAGATTTCTGCACCGCCGATGATGAAGACGTTGTCTTGTTTGTGTGCTTTGAGTGCTGTGGTGATGTCTGCAAAATGCTCAACGCCTGTTGGAAGAGTAGCTGCGTGTTGGCGCGAAATAACAACATTCGTTCGTCCTGTGAGTGGGCGAAATCGCTCAGGAATGGAATCCCATGTCTTACGACCCATGAGGACGACATTTCCCATCGTATATTGCTTGAAGAGCAGCTGCTCTCCGGGGATGTGCCATGGGATGCCTCCAGTTTTTCCAATACAACCGTTATGAGAAACGGCCGCGATAAGAGATAAGGGCATGGTTGTTAGACGGCGATAGGGAATGTGATCTTGGGAAAGCTTTGGTACCCCTCAACGATTGAATCATCTGCTTTCCAGTCAAAAATAGAAGTAAAGCTGTTGGTCGTTATCTTGGGGAGAGGATACGCATCCGGATCGCGCTCTAAGAGCGTCTTGAGACCCTCGAGGTGATTCACGTAGATATGGGTATCCGCGAGAAAGCCAACGAGTTTTCCTTCTTGAAGACCCGCTTCTTTCGCCAGGAGGTGCAAGAGGAGGCCGTAGCTCGCGATGTTGAATGGCAGACCAAGTACCGTATCTACGGAGCGCTGATTCCAAAGCAGGTTCAATTTTCCATTGATGACAGTGACTTGGAATGCATAGTGGCAAGGAGGGAGCCCCATCTCACCCAACATACATGGATTCCATGCTGATACGATCATGCGACGGTCGTTAGGATTCTTCTTCAGCGTTTCAACCACGCGTTGTAACTGGTCCACGCCCTGGCCTTCGTGGCTCTGATCATGACCCTTGTAAGGGGCGTTGAAGTGACGCCATTGATAGCCGTAGATAGCTCCAAGATCACGCTCTTCCTTCATGCGTTTTTGAGAGTCTTCGTCCGTGCCATACGGGGCTTTTTTTGGATGGGCCCATTCATCCCAGATGTGATTGTTGCGCTCTTGTAGCCATTGCTTGTCGGTGAGACCTTTGATGAAAAATTCAAGCTCTGAAGCTACCAGACGAAACGGAACAAATTTTGTCGTGAGAAGTGGAAAACCTTTAGTCATGTCGTGTTCAAACATGGCTCCAGCTATAGCGATAGTATCGACACCTGTACGGTTTTCTTTACGTTCTCCGGTATCAAGAATACTTTGAAGGATCGAATGATACTGTTTCATGGGAGTGGATACAAAACGAATAATAAAAGATGAGGGAGTGAATGTAGCGGGTGATCTATCTATTCGGATCGTTGTCTCATCTCTTATGACATAGGTATGTATCGACAAACGTGTTCCTACGCGGCGGGCAAGGTTGGCTGGTGGCCTTCGTAGCCAAGTTCAGCCATCATGGCTTTCACCTGAATTTCAAGATCAACGGCGCTGCGGCTATTGTCCAGCTTTTTCCAAGCACGATCCATGACGAGCGGGATGGTAACTTCGGTTGGGGCGTGATCTTGGGCAACAAATTCTTGCCAGGTCATGCGCTGTTCGCCACTTTTTTCGCCACGCTTTTTCATACGCTCAAAACGCATCTCCGCTGGAACCTCAATCGAGACCAGCTTGAAGAAGGGGAGGGGTTCAAGGGCGACAATATCTTCTGGGCGACGAATGCCATCAATGACCACGAGAGGGCTCTGTGACATCACGGCGTCTTTTTCGATGGCGTAGGAAAGAACGTCTTCGCCGAAGTTTCCGCGCAGAGCATTAGACAGGGCGATGAAATGATCGCGTGAATGTTCGATATGGAGACGCGTCAGAATATCTCCCAAGATGGCACTGAAGCGCGAACAGGCAGCACCGTATTGCTGAGTGAGAATGTCCGCGACGGTTCCTTTTCCACAACCCGACTGACCCACGAGACCGATGATATGGTTCGGCATACCGTTCGAGGGTACCCGTCTCGCGAGGGGAGGGCAAATTGTGTATTATGCAGGGACTTGATTCATTTAGCGTTATTTTTATGGCACTTCCTCTTAAAAAGAAAATATCTTCTCACATGGGTGCGGGGCTCGCTGCGGGCGCCATTCTCGGTCTCGCTGCTGGGCTGTTTCTTCAGTCGCGTAAGGGTAAGGAATTAACCAAGGATGCACAGAAGAAGGCGATGGTTTTGCAGAAGCAGGTTATGAAGAAGCTTGAAGCCGCTGGTGACATGTCGAAGGAGGCGTATGAAGAGATGGTGGATCACGTCGTGGACTTTTATCAGAAGAGTAAAGACGTCGCAGCGAAAGAGGCCCCAGAGGTTCGCAAGTATCTCATGGGTCGCTGGAAGGATGTGAAGACCTACTTGGACAAGAAATAATTTAGTAAAAAGTGCGTTAAAACGAGCCTGAAAAGGCTCGTTTTTTATACACAGACCTATGTTGACAAAAAGCGATTTTTGTAGTATATTATTAACAATAAGAACACGAGTTCCGAGTGGTTCGGAAGAGGCAAAAAATAATGGAATAAAATGATGGTTAAAGCTCAACAAACGGTATATGGTCCATCGTGCGCACGGCTCTGATGGTGTCTACCATAAGAGCCCTGCCCATGACGGAAACGTCGGGCGGACAAGTCGCAGTAATGCTCTCTCCTAGAGAGCATCGAACCCTCAAACCCCATAGGTGCGCCAGTGAACAACAGTGTCCTCGGTCTCGTTCTCGCTTTCTTCGCGTGTCTCGTTGGCTGCGACTCGTTCCAGTCCTCGACTCGGCGGCCGCCCATGACTGTGACGTTTGAGTCCTACCAGCCGGAGGACATCCGAGTCCACGCGCCGCTGGCGCCTCGGCAGCAGCCGGCCGATCTGGGGCACTGCCGCATCGAGCTCGACCGTCCGTCCAACTTCATGGACGCGGTCGGCTGGTTCCAGGCGGTGGCTGACACCCCCGGCTCGACCGTTCGCATCATCTCTTCCATCCTCTACGGCATCAAGCCGGACGGATCACTCGAGGTGATCGGTGGCGGAGTCGACTGGGCTGGTCTCTACAGCCGCGACCCGTGGTTCCCGCCGGGTGATCGACACATCTCGCTCGGTCCGAGCGACCACTACATCATCCCGACCGGGCGTGACCTGATCCACGGTGGCTCGAGCCACGGTTCGCTCCATGGCTACACCGATGCCATCTACGTCGTGGTCGTCGAGACCACCGGCGACGCGCGTGTGCAGGTCGGCATCGACTATCGCCCGCGAGCGGACATCCCCGTTGTGCGCGAGCGCGCACTGAGCGACTGGTTCCGTGGTGACGGCCGGACGCTGCACAGCACGCCCGACCCACGGACTCCTGCGACGCCTAACTGTCTCCCCACCTTTCACACCGCGGTCATCCAGACCAGGCGGTAACCCTCCCCACTACTCCAGAGCTTGAGACCGCACACGCGACGTTTGTCACGACATAGTGACCACGACTTGCGCAGCGATTCTCACCTCGACTGATAGCTTGATCAAAATAGATCGAGCATCTGAGAGAATCAAATCCCCGCCAGTTGGCGGGGATTTGTTTTCGGCTTCTATCTCTAGCGTTTAAACACGACCTTCTCTTTCACCACATCCACGGTTACGCGATCGCCTTCCTCAACTTTGTGTTCGAGGAGCTGCATCGCAAGATCATCTAGGACGTGTTCTTGAATGGCGCGTTTCAGTGGACGAGCGCCATACGCTGGATCGTGGCCCTTGTCTGCGATAAATGCTTTTGCCTTTTCGGTGAAAGTGACTGTAACGCGTTTGGTTTGGAGACGCTTCACGACATGTTGTAATTGGAGATCGACAATTTGTGCCAAGTTCTCTTTACTGAGTGACTGGAAGATCACGATTTCATCAATGCGATTCAAGAACTCAGGACGGAACTGTTCGCGTAACAACTCCATGAGGCGACTCCGCATCGACTGCGCTTTCTTGTCTTCATCTTTTCCAGAGCTCGCAAACCCAATCTCGGCACGCTTTTTTCCGGCATCAAGAATCATGTCGGAACCGATGTTCGATGTCATGATGACGATTGTATTCTTGAAGTTCACGGTTCGGCCTTTTCCATCGGTGAGTTTTCCATCGTCTAAGACCTGCAATAATAGATTAAAGACATCCGGATGGGCCTTCTCGACCTCGTCGAGCAAAATAACAGAATATGGGCGACGACGAATCTTTTCGGTGAGCTGACCACCCTCGTCGTATCCAACGTAGCCGGGAGGCGAGCCGATCATGCGAGAAATGGCATGCTTTTCCATGTACTCGGACATGTCGACACGTACCATAGCCTCTTCATCATCGAAGAGTGTTCCGGCGAGCGCGCGAGCGAGCTCGGTTTTTCCAACGCCGGTTGGACCAAGGAAGAGGAACGATCCAATCGGGCGCTTCTCTTCGCTGATGCCGGCACGAGAACGGCGCAAGGCGTTCGCTACGGCTTTCACGGCTTCGTCTTGGCCAACGACTTGTTTGTGAAGTACCTCTTCGAGTTTGGTGAGTTTCTGGGCCTCTGATTCGAGCATGCGTTGGACGGGGATACCGGTCCAACGTGCGACGACGGTAGCGATCTCTTCTTCGGTCACGGCATCTTTCAAGAGTCCACGTTGACCTTGAAGTTCACGCAATTGTGCGTCGAGCTTATCCTTGTCTTTCTCCTTTTGTGGCATCTGGCCGTAGCGGATCATCGAAACTTTTTCGAGGTCGCCTAAGCGTTCGGCGCTATCAGCGTCTGTCTTGAGTTTTTCAAGTGTTGCCTTAGCATCACGAATCTTGCCGATGAGTTCTTTCTCAGCTTTCCAGCTCATCTCGAGGCCGTGGGTTTTTTCACCGACTTCGGCCATGTGACGATCGATTTCCTGAAGTCGTTCTTTTGAAGCATCATCTTCCTCTTTGAGGAGCGCGCGTTTTTCAATATCGAGACGGGTGATTTCACGCTTCAAGCGATCAAGTTCTTCTGGGAGCGAATCAATTTGCATGCGCAACCCAGAGGCGGCTTCGTCAATCAAATCCACCGCCTTGTCGGGCAGAAAACGATCGGTGATGTAGCGTGTGGAGAGTTTTACAGCAGACACGATGGCGCCATCCGTGATACGGACACCATTGTGAAGTTCGTATTTATCCTTGATGCCGCGCAGGATGGCGATCGCATCTTCTTCACTTGGTTCATCGACGAATACCGGTTGGAAACGGCGAGCGAGTGCCGCGTCTTTCTCGATGTGTTTTTGATATTCCTGCAGTGTTGTTGCGCCAATCGCGCGCAGTTCGCCACGTGCCAACGCTGGTTTCAACATGTTCGAAGCATCCAGTGTCCCGGCTTCACCGCCTGCACCGGCGCCAACTAACGTGTGTAGCTCATCGATAAACAAAATGACTTTTCCGGAAGAGTTTTCGATCTCTTTGATCACTGCTTTCAAACGCTCTTCGAACTCGCCACGGAACTTGGTTCCAGCAACGAGCGAACCAACATCCAAGGCAACCACATCTTTTTCTTTGAGTGTTTCTGGAACGTCGCCGGCCACGATGCGTTGAGCGAGTCCTTCGACGATGGCCGTCTTACCTGTTCCTGCCTCACCAATGAGTACAGGATTGTTTTTTGTTCGACGCAGCAAGATCTGCATGACGCGACGAATTTCTTCATCGCGACCAACGACTGGGTCAAGCTTGTCCTGTCTGGCGAGCGCAGTGAGATTACGACCATATTTTTCCAATGCTTGAAATGAGCTCTCGGGTTCAGGAGAGTCGACTGTCACACTGCCGCGCACATCTTTGAGCGCACTGAGAATTTTGCCTTGGTCTGCGCCATGACGTTCAAGGAGGCGCGCAATCTCGCTACGGCCATGCATTAAAGCAAGCAAGATGTGTTCAGTGGAGATGTAGTTGTCTTTGAACTGTTTCGCGATATTCAAAGCTTCTTCCAAGACTTGGACCACCTGGGGGGTGAGGTACAAGTTAGTCGGGCTTAGTTCGGTTGTGCTGACCTTGGGGAGACGATGGAGAAGTCCGTCGATTTCGCTCTTAAGCTGCGGGAGGGGAACAGCTAGTTTCTTGAGAACGGCCGGAACTGCTCCGTCGGTTTGGTCGACCAGCGCGGCGAAGATATGCACGGGTTCAAGGCTCTGCTGACCGCCTTGAAAGGCGATCTGCTGAGCTTGTTGGAGAGCTTCTTGGCTCTTGTGGGTGAAGTTCTGTGGAAGCATACAAAAACTATATTAGCACTCTCTTTGTGAGAGTGCTAATTCTTGGAAGTGGATCCAGGTGTATGTTTCTTAAATTTCGCTAAGGAAGAGGGAAAAATACCTCTACCGGCTTATCAATGTCGCGGTATTCAATTTCGACGAGACCATCCTCTGATGGAATGGCAAAGTAGGTAGGGAGAGCATTTTTTATGCAGACTTTGATCGTTTTATAGCCACCAAGATGACCCATAAACTGTTTCACGCTGTGCATCCTGCAATCACGTACCGAATCATCCTCTCCCGAGATGTATGTAGCGCTGTCTGAAGGGTAGATGGGCTGTGCTGATCCACGGTTCGTGATGGATTTAAATAGGGTGATGATCTGTGTACCTTCATCTGTGCCACTGATTTCACGCCAGGTAGACGTACCGGCTCGAACCGCTACGCGTTCACCTAATACGGCCATATCGGTCGTGATCCCATTTGGGATGGATAGCTTTCCGTACAGGCCATTCTTCTGGCTATACGTGATCTCACCTTTGATCCCTTCCTTGCCATTGATCGTCACAGCGGCTCGATACGACTCGCTTTTCTGGAAACTCGTCAAAACATCACGAATGCGTGTGACTTCTGGATCTAGTGGCTTTGGGGGTTTCTGTGGGGCAGCTGGGGTGGGCGCGGTTTGTCGCTGGTCAACGGAGAGGGTAGGGAGTTTCACCTGGCTGCTGGCTTGTCTGCTGGTACTATTTGGTCGGGTCAGATCAATTTTTTTACAGCCAAATCCAGTGAGTGTAAGCCCAACGAGGAGTACGCCTAAGGTTAGTGGACGAGAAAGAGCATACGAAGACTTGGATCTATTGTGCCAAATACAGGGCAGAAACGATAGAGCATGGCGCTTCGAGGCAGGAAACGGTAGGCTCTAAGCCTATGTCTGGCTTGTTATCGGTGGTCGCGACCCCTATCGGCAATCTCGAAGATGTCACTCTGCGAGCGCTTCGAATATTGAAGGAGGCGAGTGTTGTTGCCTGTGAAGATACACGAGTGACAGGCCAGTTGCTGAAGCATTTTGACATCAGCAAACCACTGCTTGCTGTGCATCAACACACGAGCGACGAGGGGCTAGAGAAGGTACGTGCACGCATCGAGGCGGGGGATAAGGTGGCGTATGTTTCAGACGCGGGGACACCCGGTGTGAATGATCCAGGTGGGAAGTTGGTGGCGTTTGTGTTGGAGGCTGGTCTAAAGGTTGAGGTCATTCCAGGGTCTTCGGCACTCACGGCGGGTATGTCTGTGTGTGGCTTTCCGATGGAACGATTTCAGTATGTGGGCTTCATTCCGCATAAGAATGGGAAGCAGTCTCTCTTGAAAACAATCGCAGAAAACCCAGAGCCAACCGTCTTTTTTGAGTCGACGCATCGTATTCTGAAGACGCTTGAGCAGTTGAAGATGTCATATGGTGAAGCGCGGTTGATCTTTGTAGGACGCGAACTTACCAAGAAATTCGAAACGCTTTATCGTGGGACAATTGACGAAGTGCTCGCCTCGTTGCAGGCTAATTCAACTCGCGGGGAATTTGTCATTATTACCGCGCCCTCCAAGCTATGAGCTCGAAACCAACGTTTTATATTACGACGACTCTGCCCTATGTGAATGCAGAGCCACATATTGGATTTGCGATGGAGATTATTGAAGCAGATGCGGCAGCCCGTTTTCATGCTCTGAAGGGTGAGAAAGTGGTCTTTAATACTGGTACGGATGAACACGGGATGAAGCTCTATCAAAAGGCGCAAGAAAAAGGCATGGACACCCAAGCGTACGTTGATGAGTACGCAGCTACTTTCCATGTTTTAAAAGATGCCTTGAATTTGAGCTATACGAATTTCATTCGTACCACGGACGCGCATCATAAAGTGGCGGCACAAGAGTTCTGGAATCGATGTTTCAAGAATGGAGATATTTATAAGAAGCAGTACAAGATTAAATACTGTGTCGGTTGTGAGCTTGAAAAAACAGATTCTGAACTGGTGGATGGGAAGTGTCCTATTCATCCGACGTATACGCTTGAGCTCATCGAGGAGGAGAACTACTTCTTTCGTTGGTCGAAGTATCAACAAGCGCTTTTGGATTTGTATGCGCGTGATCCTGAGTTTGTGCAACCAGCTTTCCGTTTGAAAGAAATTACAAATTTTGTGGCAGGCGGATTGCAAGATTTTAGCATCTCTCGTTTGAAAGCGAAGATGCCATGGGGTGTGCCGGTTCCCAACGATCCTGACCATGTGATGTATGTTTGGTTTGATGCGTTAGTGAACTACGTCTCTACGCTTGGTTGGCCGAACGATGAGGGGAATTTTCGCTCCTACTGGCCAGGCGAACAAGTGTGTGGCAAGGATAACCTTCGCCAGCAATCTGCTATGTGGCAAGCGATGTTGATGTCGGCGCAACTCCCGACTTCAAAGCGTATCTATGTGAATGGATTTATCACGGTGGGTGGTCAAAAGATGAGTAAATCCATTGGAAATGTGATCGATCCAATCAAGGTCTGCGCGGACTACGGATCTGAAACCGTACGTTACTTTTTGTTGCGTGAGATTCCTTTTGGCGATGATGGAGACTTTTCCTATGAACGATTACGAGATCGTTATAACGCCGACCTGGGAAATACCTTTGGAAATTTGGTGAATCGTGCGATTGCAATGAGCAAGAAGTATTTTGATGGATGCGTGCCAGCGGTTGATCCAGCTCAATGTGCAAAAAGCGAGGGGAATGCGTTGTGGGCCGGTGAGCTTGGGCTGCGAACGATTTGTGAACTCATTGAAAAAGAGTACGAAGTGCATCGTTACGATGTAGTCCTGTCTACCATTTGGGGATCACGGGACAAAGTTTCTGCCGGGATCGTCGATGCCAACAAGTACATCGAAGATACCCAGCCCTTTAAGCTTGTGAAGACGGATCCGGAAGCGGTGGCAAAGATTTTGTATGCTTTACTCGAGGCCTGTCGTTGGTATGCTTGGATGGTCCATCCGGTCATGCCAGAAACGTCGAAAAAAGTCTTCGTACAACTTGGACTAAACGTTGAAGAAGAATTGGCCAAGGGTTGGGATGCGGCGCTTGTTTGGGGTGGCTTGAAACCCGGTGCTCCTTTGGGTGAACCAACCCCGCTTTTTCCACGTTTGGAACAAACAGAAGCGACAGCGTAGAATGGGAAGGTATGGATGTTCATATCGCTGATCTCATAGCGGTCGTCTTTTTGGTGGGTTTTCTCGTAAACGGGTTTCGGCGGGGGTTCATTCTCACTGCTGGCCATTTGATCGGCATCTTGGCGGGAGTCTTGAGTGCTCGTTGGTGGTCGCCAGCTTTGGCGGCACGCTTATCTTCGCTATCTACCTTTGGTATTCCGCGTGGTTGGTTCTACCTGATTGCAGCGGTTCTGATTTTCTTTGTGGTGGCGCGTATCGTGCTGGCCATTGCTTCGCTCCTGAATTCTGCGTTCAAGATTCTCACGATCATCCCGTTTTTAGAAACGATCAATAAAATCGCTGGTGCGGCACTGGGTATTGTGGCAGGAGCCGCCTTCATTGGGGGTCTTGGGTATCTCCTTGTCACGTCACGGGTTGATCCGGTCGTGAGTGGGTACTTCAATGCCTCATTTATCGCCCGATGGTGCCAGGACACACTGTTTGCTACGCTTCGTCCATGGCTTTAGAACGCCCTTGGCTGGTTGATACTCATTGTCACATTGATGGTCCGGGTTTCGCGCCAGAACGCGAGGCGCTGCTTCAGCGATTGCGTGAAAAAAAGATCTGGGCGATTACGATTGGGACGACACTCACGAGCAGTGAGCGTGCGATAGCGTTTGCGGAACAACATGAGGGGATCTGGGCGAGTATCGGACTGCATCCAGAACACCTGTCTTCGAGTTTTCATGATCCGGAAGAAGGGGATGTGCCTGAAAAGACCCTTGATCATGAACGTCTTGAACGTCTAGCGCGTTCCTCGTCTAAAGTAGTAGCGATTGGTGAAACGGGGATCGATCTCTATCGCATCGATGCAGATCGTTCACGAGAGGAAGCACAAGCTGCACAAGAAGCTTCCTTTGTAGCGCATCTAGATGTTGCGGAGATGCTTGAGCTACCGGTTGTGATTCATTGTCGTGAAGCGCTCGGAAGGCTGGCTGAATTGTTAGAAGAGCGCTTGAAGGCAGGACATGTTTTTTCGGGAGTGGTTCATTCTTTTACAGGTACCTGGGAAGAGGCGAAGCGCTTGATTGATCTGGGTTGTTACATTGCGTTGAATGGGATTGTGACGTTTCCGCCAAAGAAAACGGCCGATCCAGAGCGTTCGCTTGATCGAACGATTGTTACCATTCCGCTTGATCGATTGTTGCTCGAAACAGATGCGCCTTTTCTTGCACCAGTTCCGCATCGTGGCAAGCGAAACGAACCGACATGGATTGAGGAAGTTGCGCGATACGTGGCACAGAAGAGGGGGATGGAGGTGAATGAGCTCGCGATGGTTACTACACAAAATGCGGTACGTTTGTTTCGTCTAGATAGGGAATAGTATGCCTATGAAGTGGCCGATGACGGGTGAAATCTATCGTCACTATAAACGTGGTACGACATATAAGATCGTCTGCGTTGCTATGATTGAAGCGACCGAAGAAGCCTGCGTGGTGTATGAGGCGCTCGATCCAGATGCTCAGCATCGGTATTGGGTAAGACCTCTAGAAGAGTTTTGCGGATTCGTCGAAGAGGCTGGAACGCAGATTGAACGATTTACGTTGATTGGATGACCCAGCGTTGGCCGCTCTTTTCTAAAAATTGATCGTTACTCAACCGTTCAAGTATGGCTTGTAGCCAGGTTTTGTCGGTTGTTCTATTGAATGTGGGATCTACTAGGCGAGCGATCTGATCGAAGGTAAGCCCAGTGCCCGATTCTTTCACGGCGTTCAAAATTCTCCCGCGATAGATGCGATCAGGGTACTTTTTTCCAGGATGAATCTTCTCTTTTGTTGGTTTGATTGTGCGTTTAGGGATTTCGATGGCACCGGTCAAAAAAGTCGAAGCACTCGCGCAGTCTTTTTGGAGGGGGCATCGGCTGCACTGGGGCGATTTTGTACAAACACTGGTTGCGAGATCGAAGAGAGCTTGAGGAATGTCATAATAGTTTCCATTTTTTGGCAGAATCTCATCGCGTACTTTCCGGATCTGTTCATCGTCGCGCAATTCAGGAAATAAACGTCCAAGATAGACGCGTCCTAATACGCGACGGATATTTGTATCAATAGGAAGACCTCGTTGCTTCAATGAGAAGGCGGCGAGGGCGGCGGCTGTGTAGGGACCGATACCCTTGAGTGAACGCCAGTCCGCCTCATTTTGGGGCTCTCCGTGAATCACAACATGTTGCGCGATGGTGCGCAGCATGAGGCCTCGACGGTTATACCCAAGACCTGACCACGCGCGGATGACCTCGTCTGTTTTAGCGCTAGCAAGACTGGCCCAGTCGGGAAAGATCTTTAGCCAACGTTCGTAATAGCTAACAACGCGTGAAACTTGTGTTTGCTGGAGCATGATTTCGCTCACCAGGATGCGATAGGCATTGCGTGTGTGACGCCAGGGTAGATCGCGACCATGCGTTTTGTACCAACGAAGGAGTATTGCGGCGATGGACATTAGTTTCCAGCAAACAGCAAGGTCGACAGGCTGTCCAGAATGCGTTCTTGATGCATGTTTCCGCTGACTTTTGCCCAAATGAGGTGAATCGGAACCCCTCTTCGTTGAGTGCGAAGGATGTAGGTCACGGCTCCGTCAGGGGACAGTCCGCGCGTTCCTGTCACGAGGGTTTGCTGGAGATGATAACTCACCGTTTCTGTGTCACTGAGTGCTCGTATGAGATCTTGAAAACGTTGTCCGTCGTATTGCGTGATTGAAAGCCAGGCGACGGGGGAGCTTCCCTGGAGGCTGACCGTCGATTGAATGAGCGTATCGGTGCTCGTCGTATTGGTGAAGGGTGGGGTTTGAATAGAGATTCCTAGTGGAAAAGCGATCGTTTGTGGCCAGCGCTTGGTTTGTTGTGAACTCACGAGTCCAATGGCGCTTTCGAGAGCGTATTGCTCCTGAGTGATCGCGTTTAAAAGATCTCGTGTGGCAGAAGCGTTTCGGACGGCAGCCGCTACTGTACGGTTGGCTTCCTCGATTAGTTGTTGATGTTCTTGTTGTAGTCGTGTGTTTAGTTTCTTTTCTGCTTGAAGCTGTTGATCTAGTGTATTGCGTTCCTCTCGAGCATGGAGGAGGACACTGCCGATTCCGAGACTGGCAGCGAGGGCTCCCAGAAGAATCCAAACAAGAATCGCGAATGAACGTCGCATACCGCAGCTATTCTAATCGAAGGCCTTGAAAGAGCAAAGGTAAAAACGCTATACTGGATGCGATATGCGGCTTCGAACCTTCTGGCGACGCTTCTCAGGTGGAAACGGATTCTTATTTGCGATCCTGACCTTTATGAGTGTGGTTGTAGGTGTTTGTGGTATGGGAAGTGTTGCTCAGGCGAGTGTTTGCACCTTTAACCAGGCGACGGGTGATTTTGCTGTTGGGGCGAACTGGGATGACTGTGGAGGGGCGGTACCAACAGTAGGTGACCAAGCGGTTATCCCGGCTGGAATGGTGGCTAGTTTGGCTACGGGGAGGACGATCGCAAGCCTTGATGCCCAAGGGAAATTGCTGATAACTGGAACGGATATTTTTACCGTTGTGGGAGGGGTAACGGTTGGCGCGGATGGGGTCGTTAGTACGACGCAAGCCATTATTTCTATTGGTGGAGATGTGACAAATAACGGCCGAATAGAGACAGACTTTAATGGTTCGATTTGGTTTATGGGTGGCACGGTGACGAATGCGGGTACAGGTTCGCTGCGACCAGGCTCGCTGGGAGATTTTCTTGTGACTGGTACGCTCGTTAATAATGGAACGATATACGGAGGCGGGAGCGCATCTGCGCATTACACAATTACGGGTACCTTTACAAATGCTGCAGGAACGTTTGTACCTGAATCTGGAACGTTCTTGTATGGGGCTACCTCTAATGTTCAACCACTCGTATACAACAACCTCGCGGTAAATTCGGGAAACGGGACGCTTCAGGCGAGTACTACTGCCCTTGGAACTCTCGAAATTAACGGCGGTACACTTTATGTTGGGGATAATGTTTTGACGGTTATTGGTCAAACATCCGTTGCGGGTGATGCGGCCGTATCTTCTACAAGGGCGCAAATAACATTTAGCGGAGCCGTTCACTCAACGGGAACAATTGGCCTTGGTTCGGGCACCTCTACCTTTGGAGGGGAGTTCGTTAATAACGGGACGTTTAATCTGGATAGTGGGCATGCTACCAGTACTTCGAGTATCGATAATAACGGTACATGGAATGGAGGATCGGGCTCTTTTGCGCTTACGGGCGCTGGAACAGTCTGGCAGCCGGGTGGTACCTTCAACTATCAGACGGGATTAATGCGAATTGGAAATGCGGCGGCACATAGCTATTTTTCCATCGGTCACTTTTATAACCTGGACATCATTAACCAGGATTTAAGCGCCATCGCATGGCCGCAGACCAACTTCACGGTCCATGGAAACCTTCTGGTGTATCCAAATACAACATTTCTAACCAATAACATGACGGTGACAATCGAGGGGAGCACGATAAATCGTGGCTCGCTTCAACTTTCCTTGGATAGTTCTGGACAGGCGGTTACATTCGAAGGTGACGTAACAAATTTGGGAACGATGACGTGTGGGGGGATTGGGGTATGTACCGTAAAGTTTGGGGGACACCTTATCAATACGGGTGTACTCGAGGCTGATTCGTGGAATGTACATATCATAGGTTCCGGAGATCAGGGGATTCCGGGTTTGCAGTGTAATAATCTTACTGTTGCTAAGCCTGGTGGCGGTACAGCTGATTTTTCCGGCGAGTCACGTGTGCTTGGTGATTTGACGGTTGCTACGGGGACATTGGATATTGCGACAGGCTTAGCGGTGGAAGGTGATACGGTGATCAGTGAGGAAGGATCTCTTATCACTGATGCGGGGTATCTTGAACTTCAAGGGAACGGTACCTCGAGCGGCATGATTGGAACGACAAGTGGTGATATTCGTTTCTTGGGTCCATTTCGAACAGAGACGGGTGGATCCATTGATATTGGGTCTGGTCATGCTACTTCGACGGAATCCTTTGTATTGGTGGGCGGAGTCTTGTACGGCGGGTCGGGAACATTTGTTGCGACTTCGACCATATCGCAAGTAGGATCTTCCTCATTTGTTCCTGGAACCGGCACTTTTATCTATACTGATACTGCTTCATTGAGTCCGTGGGTGTATAACAATCTGACGATACGAGGTTCAGTTGCACACTCAGGCTCTAATGTGAGCTCCACGGTTTTGGGTACTCTGATGGTCGAGACGGGGAGAACGTTCACTGTCACGAATGATTCTGGTGTAAATCAAACAGGTGTCAGCCTCACCACGGTTGGTCCTTGGAACGCTTCTGGAACGGTCGCTTTGATGTATGGCGGTACCTACGGTCCTGCGGTTACAACGACCGCCGCCTTGACGGTGAGTGGTGCGTTCAGGGTTGATCAAGGATCTTTGGTGGCATTCGGTGGGGTGGTCACGACGACCGGTGTAGGTGTGATTACTATCTTGCATCCGGATGCAGAGGTAAAATACACCGCAAATGCGACGCAGGATGTTTACCCAACATCGTACGGAAAACTAAAGTTTACTGGTTCCGGTCCGTATCTGCTTACCGCTAGTACAACTGCGATTGCGACGACGACGATTGTAGGAGGAGCGACGGTGAATCTTGGTACGTATCACTTTACAGCGGTATCGGATTTTGTGAACGCTGGAACGGTCACATCAAGTACCGGTGCGATTATCCACCACACCGTTGATGATGTGCAGATCACGGATGGTGATGGCGCCGTTGTTACCTCGTTTTCAAACGGTGGTTCGTTATATGTGACGGTGCGTGATGATAACCGAAACTTGAATGGAGCGTCTATTGAAACGATCACGATTCCGGTCGTGGGAAGTTCAGCGGCCGGGAGCGATAGTGAGACGGTAACTCTTACTGAAACGGGGGTCGCTTCCGGTATTTTTCGTAATACATCAGCCTTAAGTGTGGTACAGGCGGCCAGTATTTCAGCAGGAAATGGAACGTTTCAGTATTCGGCTGCTGGAAATGTGAGCGCTCATTACACGGACCCTCAACATACGGCGGATACGGATAGCGCCACCTCTACGCTATCGTATGTCGCCGCTGGCGGAGGCGGAGGCGGGGGTGGCGGAGGCGGCGGAGGCGGGGGTGGGGGTGGGGGTGGCGGCGGAGCAGTTGGTGGGGGTGGCGGCGGAGCAGGCGGAGCGA
>CAZENZ010000008.1:0-25446 GCA_964513705.1 uncultured Gammaproteobacteria bacterium | reverse complement strand
AACACAGCGGGTTGTGGTCCCGTTATCATGGGTTCGATTCCCATTAGCCACCCCAACAGGAATCGAACTGGAAACGGTTCGATTTTTGTTTTGGATTAACAGGAGTCTTTCAATAAAGAGACTCTCATATCATAGTCCAAATATCTACCAGGATTAATATGAATACCCTTTCTTCACCGTACAGGGAATTTGCTCAGAACATGGCTCAAGAGGCGGGGAAAATAATGAAACGATATTATTCGCTTGGAATGGAAAAAGGCTGGAAAGGAGATCGGACCTTGGTTACGAAGGCCGACCTCGAAATCAATCATTTGCTCCTCGAAAAAGTGCAATGCGTATTCCCAACGCATAATGTCCGATCAGAGGAAGGAAGTTCCGAAGGGAAGCCGAGCGAATACTGTTGGGTATGTGACCCGATAGATGGTACGGCCCCATTTTGTCATGGAATGCCCATATCGACTTTTTCATTAGCCCTCGTAAAAAATGGGGAGAGTATATTGGGAGTCGTGTACGATCCATTTGCGGACCGCTTGTTTATTGGTGAGAAAGGAATGGGAACAATGCTGAATGGGAAGAATATTCGTGTTTCTAGTCAGGCTGAATTGAGGGGTGCATTATGCGATATCGAGGCGCACTATACCCATCCTTACCATGCTCATACATTTGTCGAGCATCTGTGTGACGAAGAACGGGTGCATTGCATGCGTATGATGTCTTTTATTTACCCGTCAGTTTTAGTAGCGGCTGGCGAAGTTACGTTCACGGTTTTCCCGGGTGATACGGTTCATGATGTTGCGGCGGTCAAAGTGATTGTCGAAGAAGCGGGTGGAAGAGTAACGGATCTTTTTGGAAATGAGCAGAGATACGATCGACCAGTGAAAGGTGCCATTGTTTCAAATGGAGTTGTTCACGAGTACCTGGTTGAGCTCTCCAAAAAGTATATATATTTACGCGCATAGACTTTTGGAATATAGATCGTCGCATCATTTCTCCTTGCAAACACAGTCCTCACTTCCTCCACGACGATACCCAAACAGGAATCGAGCTGGAAACGATTCGATGTTTGTTGATACGAAAGATAGAGTGTAAACCTCTACATTTTTTGGTAACGTGAATTGGAGCCATATGCCAGTGAAATTCACCGTAGACAGGGATCGCGATATTCGTGTGATGATGGACCTATTTCTTGCGGATACGCCAGACGCAAATGCGCGCGCGAAAGAGGCCGGTGTTCCAGAAGATGTGCTGAAGGCTGCGCGGGAAGCCTCATTACGAGAGGAAGCGCTCAAGATCCTCGAAGAGCTTGCCAAGAGTCGATACGAAGAAGATTCCGCAATTCTTGAGACAGCCGTTCGTTCGTATCAAGCCGCTTGGGACAAGATCGACCACTCCTTTTTCTCTGAGGTAGAAAAAATCACAGGTCATGCTTGGCAATTTCCTGACTACGTTGTTGTAGTGAGTCTTTTTCATCATGGAGTGAGTAATAGTAATGAAAATGTTGTTCTGCGCTGAGCCTATGAGAACGCAGAAGATCAGATGCGCATTACCGCTCATGAAATTCTCATGATTCAGATGTGGCACATTTTTGATCAATATTTCCCCGAAGCGGAAAAAGACTCACTTGGACATTTCTGGGGATTAAACGAAATAACGACGGTATTTTTGCTTGGGTTGGAGCCAGCTCTGAATGTTCTCTGGACATCGAAAACTCAAGGAGTAGATGCTTTTCTGCAAAACTATGCTCAGCTCCAAGCTGTTACGAGTGTGCTAAAAGAGGTCTATACAAGGGGTAACGACTTCTTGGGATATCTGCGTGCCGCTATAGAGTTGCTCGAAACACTGTTCCCAGGTATTTCGCTGCAGCCCGTATAAAGACGATGGGTTCAATCAGCGGTTCACTCTCTTCATAGCACGCCATCGACGCCGATCGAGCGCCAGACGAGATCGGGCGGGTTCTGAGTCACTGGAGATAGTTTTCTGTGGATAGAAAAACAGGACAAGGGACTGGGCCGTACAAGATGGCGGAGCACTTCCGCTTTCGTTGCTTGAGCGTTATAGTCGCCCCCCATTTATTTTGTTCTTCATCGGCCTATGCAACGCCATTTGCTCAGAGAGATTCGGTTGAATTGGAAGTCTGGTTTAACGGTGGCTCTAGTGTCCATTCCGCTATCGCTCTCGCTCGCTATCGCATCGGGCGCGACACCGATCATGGGGATCATAACGGCGATTTGGGCAGGTCTTGTGGCGGCGATCTTGGGAGGAAGCGAGTTTAATGTCGTTGGTCCAGCCGGCGCGTTGTCCGGAATTTTGGCGAGCTTTGTGCTCGTGCACGGAATGACGCTTCTGCCTCTTGTCGCCATTCTGTCAGGGGTCCTTATTTTTCTCTGCTATTTGTTGCGTTGGGATAGATATCTGGTGTTCATTCCATCGAGCGTGATGCATGGATTTACTTTAGGAGTTGGTCTCACGATTGGTTTTGGGCAGGTGAACGCAGCGCTGGGGCTAAAAGGACTACCTGTACATGAGACGCTCTTAGAGAACTTAAGGGAGTCCATTCAACATATTGGGAGTGTGCATTGGCCCGCTTTTGTGCTCTTTATCGTGGTACTAATAGGATTATTCATTCTGGTTCGCGTAGCGCCTCGTGTGCCTGGCGCTGTGGTTGCGGCGCTCATTGGGATCTGCATCGGGTACTTCTCTGATGCGCATATGTTACCGTTTACCGTGCAAACGTTGCTTTCGAAGTATGGTCAATTCAATGCTACGGTGATTCAGCTGCCTCACTTTGCATTTTCGATGATTGATGGAACCATTTTAAAGACCGTGTTCACGGTCACGATCGTGGCCATTCTGGAAACATTACTTTCTGCAAAGATTGTCGACGCAATGACAGGCACGCGTTTTAATCAGAAGAGGGAGATGTTTGGACTGGCGATTGCGAATATTGCGTCAGGGTTAACGGGCGGACTACCGGCCACGGGCGTTTTGGCGCGTACGGCGATCAACGCCAAAAGCGGAGCAACATCACGATACTCCTCTGGATTGAATGCAGTTTTTGTTCTCGTGATTGTCTTAACGCTCTTCCGTGGATTTCAGTATTTGCCGCTTGCGGTCGTGGCTAGCATTCTCGTGTTCGCCGCGATTCGAATGGTGGAGTCGGAACATTTTATAAAGCTTTTCCGCTTTGATCAAAGCGCGTTTTGGTTGGCGCTTCTGGTTGCTCTCCTGACCTTTGGGGTGGACCCTATGATCGGAATTTTGGTTGGTGCGGCGATCGCGCTTTTGCAGTTTGTTCAACGTTTATCGAGAAGCCAGGGGGAGGTTACCCTGCATCATCGTTCGCGTGCGATGGAGCGTGTTCCGCTTGCTATGCTCTCACAATATCAGCAAGAAGATGATGTTGTGGTGTATCGCCTTGCTGGGGAGCTCACATATTTTAATGGGGCTTTCCATAAGGATAGTATTGCGAACGTGAAAGCTCGGGCTATCATCTTGAGTCTTCGCAACCTGTATTACATTGATCTTGATGGCATGCACTTCTTGCAGGAGACGGTTGAGGAGTGCCGAAAAGGAGGGCAATGCGTCCTGATGAGTGGTGTCAATGACACAATTAAGCCGCAGCTCGAAAAAAATACCTGGTTTATCGGCGAAGAAAAGAGCAAAGAGGTGTTCCGAAGCACTACCGAAGCCCTACGGTCGTTGGGGTTGTCTTAGTAGGGCTGCCCAGGTGGTGATCAAGACGACTTTGATCCAAAACATCATCGCATTTAGTCCGCTTGTATTTGGACTGGTTAAGATCGAACTTCCAAATGCAGCATAGGGTAGAGAGTTTGTATTTCATCCGCGATCTTTTTTAAATCAAGTGAAGGTGTCCGTGTGAGTATCGGGTTTAGGGTTGTTCCATAACGTATATCTTGCAAAGCATAGCGTTCGCCCGGGCGCAGTTGACTGGCAATTGCTTTCAGATCTTCCTGTCCGTGCAAGCCGGAATAGACGGTCGTACGGAACTCATGAGGAATGGCTGAGTCTTGAATGAGGTGAAACGTATTTTTGCAGCTGTTCACGGCTGATGATTGATCGATTCCTATGACGTCACTGTAGTGTTCCCAGGTGTGTTTTAGATCCATAGCAAAGAAGTCGACGAGTTGATCCTTGATCAGCCGTTCGATCATGTTTGGATGAATGCCGTTCGTATCGAGCTTCACGAGCAGGCCAAGCCGTTTCACTTTTTTGATAAAGTCTGGAAGATCGGCGTGGATGGTCGGTTCCCCTCCAGTGATGCACACGCCCTCGATGATGCGTCTTCGTTGATAGAGTTGCTCTAGGACGTGTTCTTCTTTTTGCGGTTGATCTGGATCAGACGTGCATACTGGAATGAGTTCTGGATTGTGGCAGTACACGCATCGGAAGGGGCAACCTTGGGTAAAGATGGTGGAGGCGATGACGCCTGGATAATCGATCAAGCTACATGGTTGGAGTCCGGCAAAGATCATACGGTTTGGCAGGTGAATTCTTCTTTTGTCTGGAGTTGCTCAGTTGCTTGTGTTCCAACGAGATACGTTTTTCGTTCTTGGTATTCGCCCTTCTTTCCTTTATTCCATTGATCAACAGGACGGAAATACCCCACAATTCTTGACCATATTTCACAGGTAGAAGCACAGGTCGGACAGGTCTGGGTTTCCCCGGCGATATATCCGTGGTTTGGGCAGATGCTAAAGGTCGGTGTGATGGTGAAATAGGGCAGATGATACGATTCTGCAACTTTTTTTACGAAATGCGCACAGGTTTTCCAATCTCTCACGCGTTCACCCATGTACAGGTGCAGCACGGTGCCGCCGGTATACTTGGTTTGCAATGCATCTTGGTGATCGAGCGCAAACAAAGGATCATCGGTATACCCAACAGGTAGATGGGTTGAATTCGTGTAGTAGGGGGCCTCAGGCGTGCCGGCTTGGATAATCCCCGGATAACGGGCCTGGTCCTCTTTGGCGAAGCGGTAGGTGACGCCTTCCGCAGGGGTTGCCTCAAGGTTGTAGAGTGTCCCGGTTTCATCCTGATAGGCTACCAAGCGATCTCGCATGTATTCTAATACTTCGTGCGCGAAGGCGGTTCCTTCTGTCGAGCCAAGGTTTACGCCGAGCAGGTTCAGACAGGCTTCATTCATTCCATTCAATCCAATAGTGGAAAAATGGTTGCGCAGAGAAGGGAGATAGCGTTTTGTGTATGGCAGAAGTCCGCGATCAATGTTGTCTTGGACCACTTTCCGTTTGATTTCAAGGGATGTTTTTGCTGTATCCATGAGTTTGCCGAGCCGTTCAAAGAAGGCGATTTTTGTTTTAGCGAGATAGGCGATGCGAGGAAGGTTGATCGTGACAACGCCGACGCTCCCTGTCATTTCAGCAGAGCCGAATAAGCCGCCACCACGAGCACGGAGGACGCGTAAGTCGAGTTGCAATCGGCAGCACATACTGCGCACATCACTCGGATTTAGCGACGAGTTCACAAAATTCTGGAAGTAGGGGATGCCATATTTCGAGGTCATTTCGAACAGAATTTTGGCGTTTTCTGTGTCCCATTTGAAATCTTTTGTAATGTTGTAGGTTGGAATAGGAAAGGTAAAAACGCGTCCTTTGCGATCACCTTTCGTCATGATCTCGATAAATGCTTTGTTGATGAGATCCATTTCTGTTTGGCAGTCGGCATAGGTAAAAGCGGTTTCTACCCCGGCAATGACAGGATGTTTTTCTTTGAGATCGTCGGGTGTGGTCCAATCAAGAGTGATGTTCGTAAAGGGTGTTTGCATTCCCCAGCGAGAAGGGACGTTTAGATTGAAGACGAATTGTTGGACGCCTTGGTAGATCTGCTCGTAGGTGAGGTTGTCTTGCTTTGCATACGGAGCAAGCATGGTATCAAACGAAGAAAACGCTTGCGCACCTGCCCATTCGTTTTGAAGGGTTCCGAGGAAGTTCACCATCTGCCCGAGGGCTGTTTCAAAGTGTTTCGGGGGATCGGACTCGACTTTGCCGGCAACTCCATTAAATCCCTCTTGGAGTAACTGACGCAGACTCCAGCCAGCACAGTAGCCTGAGAACATGCCGAGATCATGCAGGTGAAAATCTCCATCTCGGTGGGCTTCGCGGACTTCTTTTGGATAGACGTAATTTAACCAGTAATTGGCGGTAATTTTTCCAGATGTATTTAAAATCATACCACCTAACGAATAGCCTTGATTGGCGTTTTCATTGACGCGCCAGTCCGATTGGTTGATGTATTCACTCATTGTTTTATCGACATCAACAACCACATTTGCGGTTTCGCGGACCTGGGCACGTTTTTCGCGGTAGACGATATAACTTTTGGCAGTCTTGAAGTAGCCTGACGTCATGAGGGTGAACTCGACAATGTCTTGGATGTCCTCGACGGAGAGTTCTTTGCGAGTTTTTGCCTGTTTCGTGATAAAAAGCAAAATTGTTTCCGTGAGACGACGTACTTCCGGAAGCCCGAGTTCATCTGTGGTTTCTGCTGCCAATCGGATGGCGTTGTAAATTCGTTCTTTATCAAAAGAAGCTCGTTGTCCGTCGCGTTTGAGAACGGTTGGGAGTGAAATCGTTGATGTGGACATAGAAAAAAGAAGAACAAAATAAAAACTCACGGTCAGTGAGCTTCGCGAGCTTCTATGAGAATTTGAGCCTACGGAGATGTGTTGTTGGAATTCCAGCTTATGCGTTGAGGGCAGTGTTTAATGAGACATAGGAGTTCATTGAATTGGGTGGCATGGATAGTGTTTAGTTCGTGACAGGTTTTGCATTTGACTTCAATCGATCCCTCAACGAGGAGTCCTTTGAAGAGCAGCTTATGGCAGCAAGTGCATCGATACTCGGTGACGCAATGTGGCATAAGCTGTCATTCAAAGATACACGCTTCGAAGAACGTCGGTAAAGGGATGAGAACCAAGCCTTCTTTTTTGGTTATCCACAATATGTAGTGGTCAAAACAAAATTGAAACACAATATGTAGGATTTTGTTGAGTGACCATTTCCGGAGGTATGATGCCTATCTGCGCCTCAAGATAGGTGCGTATCCTATGCTGTCTGGACCGTTCGTCTTCTTTGAAGTTGTCATCATGGTCCTTTTGGCGGTGATTTTTGAAGGTGATCGAAGAAATAAAAGAATCCTTCTTTTGCCCGTTGTGTTCTTGGGTTTGTTCGGATTGATCTACCGTTTATACCCAGGGAATAGTTCATGGTCTTCGCTTGCGCTAAGCGTGGCTGTAGGGGGTGGGTTCTTTGGTCTTCAATATGCTCTTTCGCGTGGAAAAATGATCGGGTTAGGGGATGTGTATTTAGGTCTTGCGCTTGGGTGTGTCTTTCGTGTGGACCAGCTTCTCTTCGTATTCCTCATGGCATATGTGGGGGCTTCTATGGTGGCTCTTTTGCTGCTCTATATGAAGCGCATGAAACGAACCGACCCCTTTCCTCTCGGTGCCTGTTTGGCGCTCTCGGCGATGGTAACGCTGTTTTTGCCTGATCCCTGGAGATTGCTCGGGATATCTTAGAAAACAGAATTGAACGACTTGCGGGCAAGAGTACGTCACCTTACAATTCTATCCAGCTTATTCATAAATAGTGTTCATTTATATTTATATGCGGGAAGGACATGATTTTTTCCATGCGGCTGAGGTTGAGTCGAGAAAACCTCTTACGGGAGAAGAATTACGGCAACTTCTTCAGCTCGAACGAAAGGGCGATCGTCGTACCCAATCTGAAGAGGATTTGTATAATGATCTAAAGGCACGTGAGGCTGTTTCAGATGATGCAGAAACAGAAACGGAAATTGATTTGCAGGAGTTTTTTGAGGATCTTGTGGAATACCAAGATCACGCTGGAAAAGGCCAGAACATTGATGCATTACCCATGAATCCTGAAGCTAAGGCTAGATTAAGAGCTTTTAGGGAAAAGTATGCGGGTATAAAAATTGCTTACTTAGCCCGTAAGGCAAATTCAAGTCGTCCTATGATCGTTCGCATGCCAGATGGGAGAGTAGCATTTCGAGACGTGGAGGCTGATTGGGACCTGGATAAAATGTCTTACGAGTGGCTTTCGCCAGAGGGGGCACGAGAAAAATTAAGAGAATCTATCCAAGAGGAAGACCGACATTTGCAGGAGGTGACGGCGCGAAAAACGGCAGCCGAGGCATTATTGGCCGCCATATAGGTTGAAGTGATGCGTATGAAACAATGCATCACTTGTGGCATGCCGTTTGAGGGGGATCATGTGAATGATATTGGTCTCGAAACAGCCTACGGGCCAGTGTGCGTCCACGATTCAAGAGACGGTGCTATCAAAAGCCCAAAAGAGATTTTTGAGGGTGGGATTGAGTTCTTTGCTGGTGCCACTACTGATGGGGATCGTTCCCTGGCAGAGCGCCTCACCCGGAGCAATATGAAAGCCCTCCCGTATTGGCGAGCGCATCCGTTTGCGGAGCTAGAGGGTGCAGAAGCGACGCATGAAGAGTTTCAGGCAGCGCTCGCAAGACTCTAAGACGCACGAATGACCTGGCGATCGCACGCAGGGGTGCGTTATTTCTTGCGTCGGGAGATATCGAGTTTTTGCGTTCACCCTTTGTTCCTTGATGTGCTCAAAGGCAATCCCTGTCAATGAGCCGCGAGACGAGCGAGTGGTTGCCTGCGCGGAGCGCTTCGCGAATACGTGAAGAAGAGATGGGTTCTCGATCGAGATGGGTGATAGGTACGATCTGTGTGGTATAGCCGTGAATTCTACCAAGGCTTTCAAGATGCGCGATATGGCCTTCTCGATGACGACCAAAGCGAATGTTTGGACCAATACATACATGTTGTACGTATAGCTGTGTGAAAAGTGCTTGAATAAAATCTTCAGCGCTTAGATCTGCAAAGGCACGATCAAATGGCTGAATGATAACGGCATCGATCCCATACTGTATGAGAAGTTCGGCGCGCCGTTTCAACGTCGTGAGGAGAGCAGGGCTGTTTTGAGGGTCTAAAAACTGAAGTGGATGCGGATCAAACGTCAGCGCGACGGTTTTGCCGTTGAATTGTTGAGAGGCATGTATCGCCTCCTGAATCAGGCGCTGATGTCCCACATGAACACCATCAAAATTCCCGATCACGAGGCAGGTCGGTGCGGTGGCGTGATAGTTCGTGTAGCCGTAGACGATCATGGGTAGGCCAGTTTTTCTGGAAGTGTTTTAGCTGGTTGAACGCAATCTTTTCAAGAGTGCGCTGTTAAAAATGAAGCCCAACGTGTACGGTTTCATGGTATGGACGGTACTATTCGCAAAGACATTCAGCCAGGGCTCATGGTGGCGATTGTGCAGAAGCAGGATCAGCCAACCGGTAAGATTACTCAGGGTTTCGTGAAGGATATTTTGACGAGTGCCCCAATGCATCCACGCGGCATTAAAGTGCGACTTGAGACGGGGGAGGTGGGACGAGTGCAGTATATTTTAGGATAATCCACTATTTTTCATATGCATTTGTCTGAACTTTCTGCTCGTGCGCTTGAGATTCGGCAAAAGTACGATGAGGCGAATCAGGTCGCAGGACGACCCATTTGGCAGACATCGGATTTTGCTCAGGCGTTTGCTGGAGATGTGGGGCAGCTGCTGCGGTTGCTTATGATGAAGCGGAATTTACGAGCGGCACCAGAAGATATCGACGAGAAACTGGAGCATGAGTTGTGTGACTGTTTGTGGGCGACGCTCGTAATTGCCGACAAGCTGGGAGTGAAGCTCGAAGAGGCCTTTCCTAAGGTCATGGCTGATTTAGCTGCTCGAATTGCTCACAAATAATCAACAAGTTTCTATCGTCAGACAGAACGATCTGTTCTATTATCGTTCTAATGCTATTTCCTGATCTTCACGCCAAGAAATTTGGATATATCAATCTTAACGCCGCTGCCGAGCTCTGGTTTGTGCAAAATAGAATCGCGCCGATGGATGCAAATCCGCTGCTTGATCCAGAAGTGTGTGATGAGATGGTGCAGCAATTGCATGAAGAGTTGGGGGTTGATTTTTCGTATGGCGGTTGGCTCGAAGATCGCAAAGCCTTGTGGCGAGGAAGTTATCTAGATGACGAACGCGCCTATCTGCACTTAGGTGTCGATTTCTCTGTTCCTGCTGGGGCGCGTGTGGCCGCTGAAGTGCCAGCCAAGGTTGTCCGGATTGATAGCGATGTACCGCTCGAGGGCGGCTGGGGAACACGAGTGATTCTCGCTCCGACGGATGGGAGTGATTATCTCATGTACGCTCACTTGGATTCGACGGTTGAGTGCGCAGTGGGGGATAGCGTGTCGCCTGGTCAGGTGTTCGCGCGAGTTGGGATGGCGCCTACAAATGGTGGATGGTTTTCTCATCTCCATGTTCAATGTGTGGAGAAGAGTTTTTTTGATCATGCATTGACGCAAGATTTGATGGAGATTGATGGCTATGGCCGCGAGGCCGATCGAGCGCAGTTGAGTCGTATTTTTCAGGACCCGCTTCAGTTTGTCTTTGCCGGTTCGAGAAGGTAGCCTCGTGTATATCTCATGAAAATTCTCATCCTTCAGGATCGGTTTCAATTTCGAGGCGGTGGCGAGCGCTTGGTTTTGGATTTAGCGAATAGCTTAGGGGCGGACATCGTGACCGAATACTGGACGGATGTGACGTTTCCGAGGTCTGAGGCGCCTGGTCAGGTGTTCGTGCTCGACAAGGGCGAAGCGCCAATGATTGTCTGGCGCTATTTTCGAGCGCAGTGGAACTTTTGGTGGAAGACGCGGGATTTACTGAAGCGATACGATGTTCTCATCTTTTCTGGGAATAACTGTCTATCTGCCTCGTTTCGTCGGTTGAAAAAACAAAAGCGTATTTTTTACTGTCACAGCCCGGTACGCTATGTCTACGATTTACTCGAACATCGTCGTGATGAAGAGGGGTCACGTTTCAAAAAGGTCTTGTACTACGATATAGGAAAATGGTTGATTCGTTGGATCTATCGATTGGGTTTGTCGCGTATGCAGACCGTCGTCACGAACTCACAAGCCGTGCATGATCGTATGGTGAAGTTCTGTAACCTCGAGTCCCAAATCGTCTATCCACCCGTTCGTACAGATTTGTTCACGTGGATTTCCCAGGAGCCGTATTATCTGTCGTTTGCCCGTCTGGATCCGCTCAAGCGTATTGATCGAATTGTAAAAGCCTTTCAAAAGATGCCGGACAGGAAGCTGAAAGTTGCTTCGACGGGCCCTTGTGAACAGGAGTTGCGTGATTTAGCGAAAGGCTATCCCAACATTGAAATATTAGGCCGAGTGGATGATCCAACGCTGAAGGACTTGGTGGGGAAGTGTACGGCGACCATCTATATTCCCATTAACGAAGATTTTGGGATGTCGCCGCTCGAGGGGATGTCAGCTGGAAAGCCGTGTATTGGGGTCGATGAGGGGGGCTTAAAAGAGACCATTATTCCTGGGAAAACAGGGGTCCTTATTTCAAAGGAATGTGAAGTGAATGACCTGGTTAGGGCTGTACAGGAACTGACTCCTGAAAAGGCATTGCCGATGCGCGAAGCTTGTGAGGCCCAGGCGAAGCGCTTCGATATCAAAGTATTCGTAGAAAAAATGCGTAATCTTGTTTATGAATCGAAGCCTTGATACTGACACTCTGCCCGAGTTGGTATCCGAGTGATGGCGCTTGATGAGTACAAGACGGGCAGAAATTATTGGGATAACGTAGAATCTGTTTACGATCACTCTGTATGACCCCCAACGAATACATCAAAAATGCCTTGCGTACCGAATCGCCCTATCAATTCTCGGCGACAGGAGATGTCACGCCTCGTCTAGAGCACGGAGTCATGGGTGCGGTGACAGAAACGGGGGAGCTCATGGCCGCTATCAAGAAATCAAAGATCTACAACCGTCCTCTCGATCGCGTGAATCTTGTGGAGGAGATCGGTGATGTGATGTGGTACTTCGCGATTTTAGCCGATGAACTCGGGGTGTCGTTTGAGGAGATTTGGGAGAAAAACATCAATAAGCTACGTCTGCGCTATCCGGAGAAATATACGAATGAACGGTGTGAAGAGCGTGATCTCGAGGCTGAGCGGAAGATACTCGAAGCCTAAGCGAAGACACGGGTCAAGGACAGGCGAGTGGCGTATCATGCGTGGTGTATGTACACTCCCCCTTCTTCGTCTTCACCGGCTCAGCCTTCGTCTGTACCGCCCTCAGAGCCATCAAAAACTAACAATGGTTTTCTTATCGGAACCTTCGTTATTGTTGTCTCCTTGGGCGCGGCTGTCTTTGGGTTCGGTCCATTGTTTTTGGCGGAGCGAGAGCAGGCGCAGCTAAAAAAGACTGGCGTACCTGCGATGGCAAAAGTGATGCAGATCGAGCCGACTGGCACGCTCTATAATAGTCAGCCGCAGGTTATTCTTACGCTGAAAGTGGATCCAGCAGAGGGGGAGGACTTTACGGCGCAGACCAAAATGGTGATTAACCCTGTATATCTCCCTCAGTTTCAGCCGGGGGCAAATGTTCGCGTCTTCTACGACGCCAATGATCATTCAAAAGTCGCGGTGGATTAGTGAGTGACTGAATAAATAAAACAATCCAATAAAAAGAAGCGCGGGGCGCACCGTAGGTGGTGCGCCCCGCAAGCAAGCGAAGCAGGGAAGAGAGGCGCTCTCTAGAAGAGCGGCAGGTGACCGAGCGCGATCACGTCCGACCGCGGCGTACCCTCGGTGAAGGCGGCCATGACGGTGACGAGTTCCACGCCCGCTTCCGCAAGCAGCTTCTGCATGGCGAGGAGCGTGCCGCCGGTCGAGACGACGTCGTCCACCACGGCGACCTTCTTGCCTTTGAGGAGCGCCGCGTCATCCGCACCCAGGAAGAGTGCCTGTTCCTTGTTGGTCGTGATGCTCTTGACCGAGGCCTTGAGCACCGGCGCTGCCATGTAGGGCTTGTGCTCCTTCCGGGCGACGACCGTCTTCAGCCCCGTCATCCGACCGAGGACGTGAAGGAGTGCCTGGGCCTTGCCGTCCGGCATGACCAGGACTTCCGTCCCCTCCGGCACGAGCTTGGCGAGCTCGGTGCCGATGGCCTCGTTCAGTTCCCAGTCGCCGAGAGGGTTGAAGAGCGCGACCCGAACGCCGGGCGCGACTTCCCGAACCGGCAGAGCCCGCGTGACCGAGCCAACCGTAACCGTGTGCGTCGTTTCCATGATGAACTCCATTTCAGTGCGTGGTGAGAGCGATGGTGAACGCTGCTTGGACCGCCGTGGTCAGTAGCTCGAGACGTGAGAGCGAACCGTGCGTGAGGAAGCTGTGCGGATCGTTGGGATTGCAGCCGGTGTGTTCCGCGATGACCTGACCGGCCGTGGTCGTTTCGAAGCCGCGTGCCCGAGCTTCTTCCACGTAGTGGGTGGGGAAGGTGATCGCGGCGCTGTCCGTCAGCACTTCCGTGCCGTCCGGACAGATCACCGCGATCACCGCCCAGTCTTCCCAGCTGCCATCCATGGTCTCGCGGAGGCCGTTCTCGATACCGATGGCGTAGGCGCCGGGCGCGCGAGCCTTAGCTCCGCGCGCCCGATTCCGAGCGCCCGTTTCCGTTTCCGCTCGACCAATGGGCTGTGCGTTGACTCCGGAAGCCGTGGTGACCAACGCCAGGGCAACCGTGAGATCGAGTGCGTGGCACGCGGTCTCGACCACCGTGGTCTTGATCTGACTCGTGGATCCCAGAGCGATGTGCATGGCGAATTCCTTTCAGGCCGTGACGGCCCGGGCGATCGAAGGGGCGAGGCTCAATACCTCGAAGGGTTCGAGATGAGAGACTTGCGCGGCCGTCGTCGGACACGAGTCCGTGATCCAGACGTGGGCGAAACCTGCCGCGAGGAACTTCTTCCAGGCTTCCTGTTCCATGACGCCGTGGGTGGCATAGACGCTGACTTCCGTCGCACCTGCCTCCTTGAGCGCTTTCGCGCATTCGATGAGCGTGCCGCCGGAGTGGATCAGGTCGTCGACGATGACGACTTTCTGTCCCGCGACTTTGCCCTCGCTAACCGTGACCTTCCGCGCCTCACCGTCCCGGACCTTCCGGCAGACGATGAAGGGGAAGAGGGGCGACCCGTTCTCGTCGGAGAACATGGTCTTGAACCGCTTCCAGGCGCCCTCGTCGGGGAAGACGATCGAAACGTCTTCGCCCGCGAGCCGCTCCTTCAGAAGCTTGGTACCGCTCTTGAACTTCGGAGAGATGTTCTGTCCGAAGTAGTGCCGGATGGGCAGCGCGTGCACGTCCCAGAGGTACAGTGGGACGGGTCCAGGACCCGCCGCCGCCACAGCCGAGATCATCTGAGCGAGCGTCGCAGCCGTCGCGACCTGTCCTTCGTGGTCGACCCGCTCCATTGTCCCGGTGGGGAAGTAGGGCAGGAGGATCTTGAGTGACTTGGGCCGCAGCGCCGCGAGCGCGTAGATCGCGCTCATCTGTTCGAAGATCGTGTCAGGCGTGTCGAAGCAGGCAAGGAACGCGACATGCGCGTTCTGGACCGTGTCGACGTCGTGGATGAACGTGTTGGGATAGCCGTCCGGGAATCGCTTCCAGGAAACCTTCCCGACCGTGATCCGCGGGTCGTGGGCTGCCACCGCTTCTGCGACGTACTGCATGGAGGGACTCGCGAGCAGGATGTAGGTGTCCATGTGAACCTCTCTTCTGTTGTCGAATGGGCTATGTGGCTGAGCGTTCCTGTGGGGTCGTCTCAACCACGCTGTTAGTTTGGCAGGGATTCTCTATTTTGCGGCTTATTTTATCGTTGTTGTAATCTTCAAAATTATTAAATTTGCTAAAATAAGGAAAATATTGTATTCTAATAACAACGAAAATAATCGTTGTTATATCTATGACCACGACTGAGCAGAAGGAAATTCAAGAAACCCTGACACAAGTCGGGTTGTCTTTGCCTGAGCAGAAGGCCTATTTAGCGCTGTTGGAGAATGGTGTTTCAACGGCGACACCCATTGCCCAGGTCTTATCTGTGCCTCTTACAACAGCCCAATCGTTATTGCAGCGCTTAGTAAAAAAAGGCGTGGTGCACGTGACCAAACGAAAGTCGCGTTCCGTGTACGAAGCCAAAGATCCGATCGCCTTTAAAACGTTGCTCGAACAAACGCTCCAAGAAGTGGGGGCGATGATCCCGTTGTTGCGAGCCATCAAAGCCGAGCAGTCGGCGCCTACGCGTGTCCGTATTTATCAGTGTGAGCGCATGACCGATATTTTTCGCCAAGCACTGTTGAGTAAAGAAAAGATGGTCTATGAGATTGTCTCGGCGCGAGATTTTCAGGAAACGATCGGAGAGCGTTTTCACTTCACCAAGCGTCGCATGGCAGCCAAAGTTCGTCTTAAGAGTTTGCGTATCGAAGCCCATGAAATAAAAAAGTATAATCAAGCGAGTCATGCGCGTGAACTGCGTGAAGCCAAGTTTCTCCCGAAAGAACTCACGTTTACGTGTTCTTTGTTGTGCTGGGATCAAACGGTCGCTTTTTTTACTGCCGCGAATGAAGGTGTGGCCTGGGTGGTGCAGAGCGCTTCATTGTCACAGATGATCCGACAATTATTTGAACTTTTGTGGAGTGTCAGCCGCCGCATGGAGACGGCATAGCGTTCATCGTTTAAACTAGCCATATATGTCAGAAGAAATCTTGGATCTCGTGAATGAACGAGACGAAGTCATTGGCAGCATGTCGCGTCGAGAGATCTATGAGAAAGGACTACGCAACTTTCGGGTTGTTCACGCCTTCCTAGTGAACAGCGAAGGGAAGATTTGGATTCCACGACGCACAGCCTACAAAAAGATCTGTCCAAACGGCTTAGACTATAGTGTTGCTGGCCATGTGGAGTCGGGAGAGTCTTACGATTCTGCCTTTCGCAGAGAAACGCAAGAAGAGATAGGGATTGATCTAGATACAGTTGAGTGGCAACGTCTCGGGAGTTTTACGCAGGCCGACGGAACGCAGTTTTTTGAAACGGTCTATGAAATTCGATCCGACGAAACACCTGACTATAATTCTAAGGATTTTGCGGAAGCGCAGTGGTATACCCGAAAAGAACTTCAAGAGCTGCTATCGCAAGGTGGACCAATAAAAATGGATCTTGAGTTTACGATTAAACGTTTTTACCCGGTCGAGTAAGAGGGTTTGTTCTTTCGTAGCTACTTCAAACAGACTTTAAACGACAGAATATCGAAATACGGCATGATCAGATCGTGATCGTAGGCGGGGAGGAGGCCGTACGTTTGATTCATGGGAAAAAAGAAGTACTTCGTTTCCTTGTCTTTGAACAAATCTTGAAAAATGGCGCCAATCTTGAGACGAAGTTCTGAAAACTCACGCGAGAGAACGACACTCGAATAGTGTTCGATGGCTTCCATGTAGGCGGGAGACGCCTTCTCTGTTTTGAGACCTTGTTTGAGTGAGGCGGGAGGAATCAGGCTCGCGAAGATCAGTTTTACGGGGACTTCGTTTATATAGGCGCCTGTCACGAGTTTTGAAATTCGCATACGCCATTCGATTCCGTTGATGACCTTGGACTCATCGACGAGAATCCAGTACTCGGGCTTTTGATACACCTCGATCAGCGCTTCCTTGGATAAGACGAGATCGTGCTGTATGGCTTGTTCCAGTTGTTTGTATTCGGATGAGCTGACGAGTTCGTCTAGCTGTTCGAGGGCGCTCTTCATGGGTATAGTTCTCTCATTCTCACTCTATGACTGTCAATGAGCTACGAAACAGGTCGTTTAGTCTTACTAAGAACTGAATAAAATTATGACCGATCAACCAAAAGTAATTCGTATTGGAGAAAGTACTCTCCGTAAGTTCACGGAATTCCCAGGTAAAGCCGAATGGGAAGCGAGCCAGCGTGCGGCCCTGAAAGAGTTGCTCGCCGATCAGGCATTGATCCGGGTCGATTATCCGAAGGGATATGTCCCCGAGGCTGCAGGGCCGCGCCTCGTACGTCCTCAGGTGCCGAATATGCCACTGCTTCTCGCGACTGCATTTTTTGCAACGCCTATTAGTACTCCTCTTCAGGTGAATGTAAGGCAATGGACTGGGAATAGCTCGTTTCTTGACGGGCTGGTTTCAATGGCGAGGCAAGGAGTGATTAATGGATTCATGGAGCCAATAAATCGAGCAATTTCGTTTCGTGACCTGAAAGACAGAGTCCCGTTCTCTAGTCTGCTTGGTGACCCACGTGAGCTGCGAGTATTGATTGTCACTGGATGTGTTCTTTCGCATGATGGAGCAGATTGGTATCCGATGATTGATCGCGCATTAGGTGATAGCGATCGAGTCGGTCCTGATCGGGAGACGAGGGAGAATAGCGGACATTTTGTCTATTTCGAAAGAGCAGATCGGTTGCAGTCCTATATCAAGAAAACGCCCAAAGGAGCAGGAGTATTATTTGGAAGCCTGTCTGCCTCAGAAAAACGTTGATTTTTTAATCCTTCTCAGAAGCTCGATCAGCTCATCAAGCGTTCAGTCGAGGTGAGGAGCGCTGCGCGAGTGTTCGCGCGCCTCCTCCAAGTCTCAGATTTTCAGAGATCGCTCGTCGTGCTCAGCCGTGGGTCAGCAGCTCGTGCACGCTGGGCACGCGCGGCCTCATGAGCACCGGGATGTGTTGCTCCAGCACCTCCTGTGTGGGCAGATCGAAGCGCAGGTATACCAGCTCTGCGGGCCTCCAACCGACCACGGTCGTCCTGTGTTCGGTCGCTCCGATCATGCCGTTCGAGCACGGCACGAAGAGCGACGGTTCGTCCGTCACGAGGAGACCGAGTTCGCGGCACTGCTTCAGGAAGGCGACGCCCTGCTGGCGCGTGCCACAGACGACGCCTCGGGTGAGGACGTCCACGTGCACGCTACCATCGGGCAACGACGTCTTTCCGATCTGGCTGAACAGCCAGACCTTGTAGCCACCATTCTGGGTCAGCTCCACGAGGTTGCGGAGTCTGCCACCAGGAGCGGGGGCTACGGCGAGGAATCCGTTGTTGATGTGGTACAGAACGTCGGGGGGATCAGGTCTACGGTTCGTCATCGCATGCCCTTGAACCTACTGGGTCAATGCGAGCGCGAGTTGATTGGCACGCTCTCATCTCCCGGAGGCGGTAGATGCACTGTCTCTTTGGTCACCTCGCTGGCGAAGTCCAGCGAATAGCTCCTTAGAGACAGATAAACCGTACAAGCTTTTATTATTTGATGCAATTTTAAAGCAATTTTCAAAACATTTTTAATGATGTTGTTTAAACGTAGACCTATTTGTCACAGTCGGGGTGAGAACGGCATAGTTACGTTCAGAACGTCGTTCTTCTCTTATGACCCTACGAGCGAAACAGGAGCAATTTGCGGAGGAGTACTCTGAGCTCTTCGATTTCATCTATCGCTATATCTATCGGCGATTGTTTGATCGAGACGAGGCGGATGATCTCGTGTCGGAGACCTTCCTTAAAGCCTATCGTGAACTTGAACGATTTGATCCGGAGCCAGGTGCCCTACGTGCTTGGCTCACGGGTATTGCGAAGCACGAGCTCCTGTCGCACTGGCGCCGTAAGAGGCCGACGGTTTCTCTGGAATTCGAAGAATGTCTTGTAGATCCAAGCACGGGCAAGTCATTCACGGATGCACTTGATGACAGGTTATTGGCAGAGAAAATGTATGCGCAACTACCGGCGGAAAGTAAGTCACTGGTCGCGCTGCGTTATGTCGATGGGCTGACCTACGAAGAAATTGCGGAAGTCACCGGCAAAGAACCATCAGCCATGCGGCAATTTTTCTCACGTCTTCATCGTGCGCTTAAGGTCGAGTTTCAAGAGGTTCATGATTCTTCTTCCTCACTATGAATAACGAATTTTTCCAACGTATGGATGAGCGTGACCAACGAGAAATGCCCATAAATCAGGCGTTGAAACAAAAGCTCGCGCGTGAATTAGGTGTAGTACGAACACCAAGTTGGTTCAGTCGTGTGATGGCGGTGCTACGTCCTTCAGTGCGTCCGGTTGGTGGATTTGCGTTGGCTGCTGCGCTCGTATTTGCGGTGTCGCTTGGAGTGAATGGGCGTTCAGATGTGACGAACACGACAGGAGTGCGCCCACCAACGCTCCTCACGTTTGGCCCGGTAACAGACGACTGGCAGTATGATGGATTTGATCTCGACGAAGAAGTGAAGCCATCTTTGTTGAATAAGGTGCAGAACATGGCGGGCGCTGTGGCGGGCGGGAGCACGTTTCAACGAGCTGCGAGTCCATCGAGCCTCTCGGTACCAGCCGGTTTGTCAGCACCGATGGCCGCTACGGCCCCATCGATGCCTATGAAAGCTTTCGAATCGGCGGCTGATGCGAGTCTCGGATTTTCGGTAGGTGGCGCAAAAGACGTTGATAATTTCAGAAAAAATATCAAAAATAACTTCTTGCCACAGCCCACAGATGTGACCTATGAAGGGCTATTCTACGATTATTCCTTCGATACGGGTCAGCGAGAGGAATGTAAGGAATTATTTTGTCCATCGTATGCTCGGTCGCTCGTGAAGCATCCACTCACCGGCCAAGAAGAAACCTATCTCTCCGTTGGTCTCAACTCTAATCTTAAGGAATCTGACTTCAAGCGCCCCAAGACGAACTTCGTCGTGGTACTCGATATCTCCGGTTCTATGGGATCGCCGTTTGATCAGTATTACTACGATGCATACGGAAAACGCCTGGAAGTTTCAGGACCGGACGCGCAGAAAACTAAGATGCAGTTAGCGAATGAATCGTTGTCGGTCCTCGTCGATCACTTAAAGCCGGAAGATCGCCTCGGTATCGTGCTCTTCAGCGATGATGCCAAAGTGGCGAAGCCATTGCGTCTGGTAGGGGAAACGGATCGCGAGGCTCTGAAACGCCACATCATGGAGCTTCAGCCTACCAATGGTACAAATATGTCGGCAGGTCTTGAGAAGGGTTTCGAACTCTTCACGACCGATCATGGAGAAGAACCTGCTAAAATGCTAGTGAATGACGGGTATGTGAATCGTCTCATATTCATCACGGATGCAATGCCAAACCAGGGTGAGTTCGGTGCAAATGGCCTTCATGACTTGGCGGAGTCGTACGTGAATCGCGGTGTGCAGACGACCTTCTTGGGGGTGGGTGTCGACTTCCAGACAGAATTAGTTGAAGCGCTGACGAAGGTGCGCGGTGCGAACTATCTCTCGATTCATTCTGCGCAAGACTTTAAGCAGCGCTTAGGTGAAGAATTCGACTTCTTGGTGTCGCCATTGGTCTATGATCTACGTTTGCAGGTGAAGGGCTTAGGCTACGCGATCGATGAGATCTATGGTTCGCCTGATGCAGATCTTTCGAGTGGTGAGGTGTTGCATGTACGTACGCTCTTCCCATCAAAAACAACCAATGGAGAAACCAAAGGTGGGCTCGTGCTCCTCAAGCTTCGCAAGACAGGAGAGAATCCAACGATTACTCTCCAAACAAGCTACGCGGATGTTCATGGTAAAACCTCATCGAACGAATCAGTTGTGTCGTTCCAAGGCATGAATCAAGGTACACACGACAATAATGGGATTCGAAAGGGTGTACTCCTCGTGCAATACGGACGTCTACTCAAAGACTGGTTGAAGGCTGAGAGAGGCCTGGCGGATTTGTCCCTCTCGTCTGGTCATGGTGGGTGGGAGCGTGGGTCGGAGCCGTTGCGTGTCTCAGGTACGTTTCATGATTTGTTTCAGCAATTTACGGAGCATTTCAAATCTGAAGCTCGAGCGATCGGAGACTCAGATCTGAGCCAGGAACAAGCGATCTTGGATAAGTTGGCTACGACTCCAACTTCGGATCCGATGCCACAGCCAAAACCGGTACCAATGCCGTACCGCACTGATGATTGGAATTACTAGAACACGAAAGATATAACTTGATCTGAAACCTGTGAGCATAATTCATTATTCTTGTTTCTTTATGCAAGAAGGGATGAATGGTTCAAGTAAGTGTGGTTGCTACAAGGTGGTTCCGCTTGGGATTGTCTTGATCGGTGTGAAGAAGATGATGAGTGGGATGTACAGCTGCTGCAATAAGAAAGTATAAGTGTTTCCATCGGTAGTATGGAAAGTACCGCTCAAAAGAGTGGGTGCTTTTCGTTTCAGAATGGTACGATACTCCACGTACGATACCCGTTCTTTCTTTTCTATGGACTTGGCTGCCCTCTCGGCTCTCTCTCAAAAAGAGCTTTTCAAAGAACTCAAAAGTAGCACTAAAGGACTTACAACGGGTGAGGCCGAGCTTCGTCGAAAAATCTACGGTCCAAACCAGGTCGAACGGGCTACGTTGTCTTGGCCTAAGTTGCTTGCGAAGCAGTTTACTTCGCCGTTTGTGTATTTGCTGGTTGTTTCAGCGGTTTTGTCATTCGTGTTCCATGACGTGGTGGGTGGATGGATGATTGCGGGCTTTGTGGTTCTGAATGCCGTTTTGGGATTTGCTCAGGAATATCATGCAGAAAAGGCAGTGCGTATGTTGCAGGCAATTCTACGCCCCTCTTGCACGGTCTTGCGCGATGGAAGGGAGCATCGTATTCCGTCGTTTGAACTTGTTCCGGGCGATGTGTGTGTCGTCGAATTGGGGGATATCGTACCAGCTGATGGAGTGACCTTTGAAACGGAAGCGTGTTCCTGTGACGAGTCGGTGCTTACGGGGGAGAGCTTCCCTACGGCAAAGGCTCCATCGCAGACGTTATTTGGTGGAACGAAAATTACTCAAGGTTGGGCGAGATATATGGTGGTGGCGACGGGACGGACGACATCTCTCGGGAAGATCGCCAAGCTGACGTCTGAAACAACAGGGGAGAGCGCTTATCAGCGAACGATTCGAAGGTTGAGTGTGGCCATTCTATGGTTTGTGGCGATCGCAATTACGACGACCTTTGTTTTACGACTTATTTTTCAGGGGGAATCTGAATTGGGTTGGATTCAGTTTGCGATTTTTTCGGTGGCGTTAGCGGTAAGTGTTATTCCGGAGACGTTACCCCTCGTGGTCACGATTTGCTTGTCACGGGGGGCGCTTGTGATGGCAAAAAAACAGGTTGTAGTGAAGCGCTTGAATTCGATTGAAGACTTGGGATCTATTGAAATTCTGTGCACGGACAAGACGGGAACGCTTACTCAGAATGTCCTTCGTGTAGCAGAGGTTCGGGAATGTGTGGGAAATCCTCGTGTATTAGCCCTTCAGTGCGTTGAGGCAGAGCGCCTTAAGGATGTCACATATCTCGATCCATTCAATCGAGCGTTAATGGACGGTCTCGCGAAAGAGCTTCGTGAGGAGGTGCTTCGCTCGAAACTAAAGGCGCATCTTCCGTTTGACCCGAAGCGCAAGCGCGTCACCGCCTGCGTACTCCAGGCGCACGGTCTCGAGCTGATTACCTGTGGTGCCTCAGAAGAAGTCTTGAAACGTTGCTCAACAAAACATGCAGGGTTTTTGGGCTGGGTAAAGCAGCAAGAAAAAGTTGGACATAGAGTTCTTGTGGTCGCAACGCGCACGCTCACTCGCGGTCAGGCTTCCATCGATTTAGACCAAGAAGAGCACTCTCTGACGCTAGCGGGTGGCATTGCGTTTGAAGATCCACTCAAGCCAACGGCTTCGTCGGCGTTACGACAAATTCATGGCCTTGGGGTCCGGGTGAAGATGCTCACGGGCGATAGCCCCCAGGTGGCCGAAGCGATCGCGCGACGCGTCGGGCTCATGCAGGGTAAGGACGCGGTCGTTACAGGCGACGCGTTTTTGCGTATGTCAGCAACGGATAAGCGCCGAGCTGTTAAAAGCTGCGCTGTCTTTGCACGTATTGATCCAGAACAGAAGTACTTGATCATCAAAGAGTTGCAGCGTCATGGGACGGTTGGTTTCTTGGGTGAAGGGATTAACGATGCACCTGCTCTCAAGCTCGCGAATGTGGGGATTGCGGTGCAAGAGGCCTCAGATATCGCACGTGAGGCGGCGGACATTATCTTACTGGATAAAGGTCTTGATGTGATTGCTGAGGGGATGACGGAGGGTCGTCGCGTTTTCGTAAACATTGGGAAATATATTCGTGCGACTTTGGTTTCGAATTTCGGGAATTTCTTTGCCGTAGTGATTTCGCTGTTTTTTATTCCTACGTTACCGATGTTGCCGATTCAGATTCTCTTGCTGAATTTGCTATCGGATTTTCCCATGACGGCCATTTGTTTTGATACGGTTGAGACAAGGGCGATCCGTGGGCCTGTGCGGTTTCCTATCAAATCCCTGTTAGTGTTCTGTCTTTTGTTGGGGACGGTGAGCACGGTGTTCGATTTCTTGTTCTTTATGATCTACCAATCGACGGCACCATCCCATCTTCAAGTGATGTGGTTCTTGGCGTCTGTCCTTACAGAGCTGCTGCTAATTTTTTCTCTTCGTTCCTCGGGCTGGTTTTTTCAATCGGTGCGACCACCAAAAATGCTCTGGCTCGCGACCGGCGTGGCGGCTGCATTTGCTGGATTTGCAGTTTTTACCGAGCCTCTCATGACCTGGTTTCGGTTTCTACGTCCTACGGCGCCTTTACTTGCTATCACCTTGGGTGTAGTGGTTCTGTATTTTTGTGTAACAGACGTCGTGAAGCGTCTCGTGACGCGTTGGGTCAAACTCTGATAGGGTGAGAATAGCGTATGAAACGAGTGTATAAGCCAACAGAAACCGTTATTCTGGTTGAAGGGTTACACCTCCAGGCGAATGTTGGTGTGCCAGCCGTGGAGCGAGCATCTCCACAAAATATCCTACTCGATCTGCATGTGACGCTGGAAAATCCAGAGATCGCCTCCGATTCCATGAAAGCATCTTTAAGTTACAAAACCTTGGTGGTTGGGATAGAGGAGCTTGTGCGTAAACATCGTTGGTCGCTGCTTGAGAAGTTAGCCGAAGCTGTGGCTGAGAGTTGTTTCTACGACGAGCGTGTCGCTCGAGCTTGGATTCGGATCCGTAAATACCATCGTTTTCCGGCGTGTGAAGCTGTGGGCGTGGAACGTGTTTTTGAGCGAGCAGAAAAGGTATAAGGATCTCATCTTGCTCATCGTCTGTTCCAATGTCATAGAAAAACCTGTGCAGCGTTATGGTCGGCGCATTCTTATTCTTTTTTCTTTTTTGTATGAGTCAGTCAGAGTCGGGTGCTTCAAAATTTGGTCTCTGGATGTTGCTTGCGGCGTTGGTTTTGGGTGGTTCGCTTATGGTCTCCGCTAGCTTTATTCAGAGAGGGTATGTGGAATCAAAGGATGTGTCGAATATGAATGTGGCAAGCGTGAATGGGGTTGCTGAAGCATATGTGGATTCGGATAAGGCAAAGTGGTCTGTTCAAATCTCACGCAACGGAGGATCCAGTGTTGAACAAACGGTCAAGGATATGAAGGAGGATGAAAAGGCGTTCCGAGCACTGCTTGATAAGGCGGGGATTAAGGATCCGACGGTTAGTGTTCAGCCGGCGACAGTTCTTCCGGGAGAAAACTACTCAAATCAGGTGATTGTGGTTGAAACAAAGAATGTGAGCGCGCTTTCGGCGGTTTCTCAGATCGCTTCCTCGGAATTGTCGAAGCGCAACGCCTCTCTTTCGAGTAATTCGATCGAGTACTTTTACTCGGACATGATCAATCTGCAGAAAACGCTCACCAAGCAAGCGCTGGAAGATGCGAAGACTCAGGCGAAAGAGGTGCTGGGATTGGCGTCGCCACGTATTCAGACCGTTGGTTATACGCAACTGATCGTTAGTCCAGAAAGTTCGTCCATGTATGGCGGCTACGGCCAAACGGACACAACCTCCATTCGTAAGAAGGTGTCAGTTTCAGTGAGCGTTGGGTTCTTTCTCGAAAAATAAGTGCGAGTTGAACAAAGAACGAGCCTTGTCTGGAGGCTCGTTCTTTTTGGTATGATTGAGTCATGTCTCAAAAACAATTCTTTCTTATTCTCGGCGTACTCTATGTTGCCGCGCTCGGATGGTCAGCGATTGCGCCGCATGACTATCCCACTTGGTTCATGGAGGTCGTGCCGAGCTTGATTGGTGTTGCGGTACTGGTATTGACCTACCGACGCTTCCAGTTTTCACGCTTGGTGTATGTCATTGTTTTGTTGCACAGTTTTGTGCTCTTTTTTGGAGGAAAATACACGTATGCCGAAAATCCTTTGTTCGCATACTTGGGTCAGATCTTTGACTGGCCACGCAATAACTACGATAAACTAGGCCATTTTGTGCAGGGGTTTTTCCCGGCCTTCTTGGTGCGTGAAGTGGTGATTCGTTTGGGGGTTTTTGCAAAGAAATTGTGGATCTTCCCATTTGTAATGGGTATGGTTGCGCTGATTACTGTGATCTATGAACTCATCGAATGGTGGGCAGCGATTTTAATTGGCCAGGACGTGGAT
>CAZENZ010000007.1:0-27223 GCA_964513705.1 uncultured Gammaproteobacteria bacterium | reverse complement strand
TTCCGCCAGCCAAGGTCAAACAGAGTTCAACGGCGCGCTTCAAGCCAATCATCGGAGATTCCGTCGACAATCCCTTCTCAAACAATGACTGTGAATCGGAATACAAATTCAAGGCGCGCGCCGTACGACGCACGGACACCGGATCAAAGGCCGCGCACTCGAAGACGATAGACGTCGTCGCAGCCGTAACGCCGGAAATCTCTCCTCCCATAACACCAGCCACCGCTACCGGCGCTTTGGCGTCCGCAATCACAAGCATGCCTGCTTCAAGTTTGTAGTTCTTTCCATCAAGAGCTTGGATCGTTTCTCCCGCCTTGGCAGCACGCACCCGAATCTCACCGCCTTCGAGCTTACTCGCATCAAACACATGCAACGGACGTGCCATCTCAAGCATCACGTAGTTCGTAATGTCGACGAGCAAGCTAATCGGACGAACGCCAGCCGAAAGCAACCGCTCTTTCATCCACCACGGGGACTGACCGTTCGTGACTCCATCGATTTGAACAGCTGTATAACGCGGGCAACGCACTGCATCTTCAACATGCACATTCAACGCCTCGGCCCCCGTTTCAGGCAGAATGTCGGCCGGTGTGACCTCTTTATACGACAGATTCAAAATTGCCCCCGCTTCACGCGCGAGACCTGCGATACACATGGCATCTGGTCGGTTGGTCGTAACTTCGGTATCCATGACAACGTCGCCACTGAGACCAAGTGCTTCACCCAAGGGTCGCCCAGGCACAAGCCCACCTTCCGGCAACCCTGCCATGCCAAGATCCAAAATTTCTCGTTCTTCTTTCTTTGGAAACGCTTCAAGTAGCCCTACCTCGTCAGAAGCGCAAACCATGCCATAACTCTCAACGCCACGAATCTTGGTGAGCTCCATGGTGACCAATTCTCCCTCACCGTGCCAGCGCACCTTCGCACCCAGCATCGCAACCGGCACGAACTGGTTCTCGGCTACATTCATTCCCCCGCACACGATCGTGAGTGGAGCAGACTGTCCAACATCTACAGACAAGACCTTTAAGCGATCCGCCTCTGGATGTGCTTCCACCTTCATAATTTTTCCAACCACAATCTTCTCCCAATTGGCATCGCGTGGGATGATTTTTTCTACAGCAGGCCCAGATAAGGAAATACGCGCCGCGAAGGCTTCCGGCGTAAGGTCACACGGCAAATACTCACGAAGCCAGGCGTAAGAAGTCAGCAGGTTCATAGCTTAGAACTGGTGCAAGAAGCGCACGTCATTTTTATACAAGACACGAATGTCATCGACCTGGAGCCCCTCTTTCATCAAGAAGGTGCGCTCTACCCCCCATCCAAAGGCAAAGCCCGAATACTCATTCGGATCGATTCCCCCCGCCCGCAACACATTTGGATGAATCATGCCGGAACCACCAAGTTCGACCCAGCCACGCTTACACAAACGACACTTTGCTCCCGAACTGTCTTTGCCGCTTCCTCCACACAAGCTGCAGGAAATATCGATTTCAAATGATGGTTCCGTGAAACGGAAATGGTGAGGGCGCAAACGCGCACGACGTTCTGGACCAAAGAAATTCTTCACGAAGTGGTCCATGACGCCTGTGAGATGCGTAATCGAGACATTCTTATCAATCATCATCCCCTCAAACTGGTGGAACATCGGCACGTGGGTGGCGTCACTTTGGCGACGGTAGCATTTCGCGATATTGATCAGGCGAACCGGGAACTCCCCCTTCTCCACCGCACGCTTCATCACACGCGCTTGCCAGTTTGAGACATGCGGCACGAGCACCATCTTCCCTTCTTCTGGTTTTTCACTTTGTGGCACGTCCAAGAAAAACGTTTCCCAGTCATCACGCGCTGGGTGATCCTTTGGCATGTTCAACGATTCAAAGGCGTACCAGTCCCAGTCAATTTCGGGATAACGCACGGTAGAAAAGCCGGCTTTTTCGAAGACCGCACGAATTTCCCGAATCGCTTGCGTCGTCAAATGTAGGTGACCTTGCGGAGGCTTGATCCCTGGTTCCGTAATATCTACCGCCTCACTCGCCAAGCGTTGCTTGATCTCAACCGAGGCGAGTTCCGCACGCGCCTTCGCAAAGGCATGTTCGATATTTGTTTTAATTTCGTTCGCCAGCACACCTAAGGTTGGACGTTCTTCGTCAGACACGTCTTTCAGCTCTTTCATGAGCTCAGCCAGACGCCCTTTTCGACCAAGCACAGACACCTCGAGTTCTTCGAGGGAGGTCATAGCCGTAATCGCCTTCAGGTCGTTCTGCGTTTTTTGCAGCAGCTCGGTGATGTGATCCTTCCAGGTCATAGTTCAAAGACACTACAGGCCGCGCCTGTATCGATCAAATAAGGTTTTTTAGTCCGTTCCAGATGACACCCCCATACTGACGAAGGTCGCGTAACGTTACAAACCCCACCAACCCAATCAACAAGAAAAAGCCAACACGGTGAACCATTGCTTCGAATTTGAGCGAGGACTTACGGCCACGAATGGCTTCGATGATCAGGAATAGGAAACGACCACCATCAAGCGCCGGGATTGGTAAAAAGTTGATGACCGCGAGGTTTAGCGACAAAAGCGCGGCGAACTGCAGAAGTGGCCAAATCCCTTGCGCAGCGATCTTTCCTGTCATCACAGCGATCCCTACTGGACCAGAGACGTCAGCTCCCACCGATTTCCCAACGATCAAATTACGCAACAGCTCGAAGAATCCAGCCACGATCATCCCCGTATAACGTGCCGTGAGCGCAATCCCTTCTGGTACGGCACGATACCAAGGAAAACTGATTTTTCCGGTTTCGGCCATGGCGACACCGATTCCTTTGCGGCCAAGACTTTCGATCGTGCGTGGCTTGACCTGAATTGTCTGTGTTTCGTTTCCTCGCTTGATTTCTACCTGTAAAACCTCATGCTGGTCAGCCTGCTCCTTAATAACAGTTTGCGCTTGAACTACGTCAGCGATCGATCGACCATCCACCTTTATCAGGTGATCGCCTAGCTCAATCTTCGCTTCTGCCGCCGCTGAATCTGGGAGAATGTTCACGAACTCAACCGCACGATTCTCCACGTGCGCATAGGAGGGAACTCCAGATACATCACCGCGCACGCCCACCATCAAACCAATCGTCAGAATCACACAGGCCAAGAGCCAGTTCATGATCACCCCAGCCGCGAGGATCAAGCCACGCGCACGCTTTGACTTGGCATTAAACGAATCCTGATCAACCGCTACCCCTTCTTCCCCCTTCATGCGCACGAATCCTCCTAATGGCATCCAGTTAATAGACCAAATAGTGTTCGTATAGGTTTTTGTGTCATTTGACGCTACACGCTTCCATTTTCCCTTCTCCCTCACAAAACCCAAGGCCCGCGGTGGAAAGCCAAATCCAAACTCTTCCGCCTTTACCCCAAAAAACCGAGCCGCCAAAAAGTGACCCAACTCATGGATTAATACGAGAACGGATAAGACCACCAAGAACGTAATTAACGTAAGCATGGTGGGTAGTATATCGGATGTTCTGCGGTTATGCGATGGAAGCCTGGAGAAGTGCTATCCCAGCGATACAAGCTGTTTCAGCACGCAAGACATGTGCAGAAACCTTTATTAGCCTCAGCCCTTTCTCAATCGCGAATTGCTCTTCTCCCGCCGTCCAACCGCCCTCAGGGCCGATAAAGAGCGAACAAGCGTCTAATGTAGGGTCTTTTACACCATGGAAAACACCATCTGTCGCCTGAAGTGACGCAAAGTACCCACCCTGTAGTCCGAACAGTTCTATCGCCTCCTTCAACGTGCAGAACGGTCGAATCTCTGGCAGCCACACTCGACCCGATTGTTCAGTCGCCTCTTTCAGAATTCGCTCTAGGCGTTCCTGATTCAAGCGATCTTTGATCGTACGCTCACACAGAATCGGTTGGAAGATCGCTACACCTAGTTCCGTACCCTTCTGAAGCACAAGTTCCGTGAGCTCGCGCTTCAAGGGCGAGAAGCACAATGCAAGAGCTGGCCTCGTTTGCAGTTCTTGAGATTCTCGTTCCACAACACGAATCCGCGCCTCACGTACATTCAATTTATCAATCACCCCCATGATCTGCCCACCCTTGCCATCAATCAAAACAACCTGTTCCCCACCGGTATAGCGAAGAACCTTCATCCACTGGTGGAGAAGGTCCATATCTGAAATTGAAATAGACTCACCCAGCAACGATTCGCTTACCAAAAAACGATGCAGGCGCATGAGATTTAGGGAGATTCATCTTTGGCGCAATTCTCAAAAGCTGGAAGTAACGTATCTCGCGACATCTGCGCCGCTTCTTGCATGTAGCGACGAATATCCGGACGGAGCACAAAAGCGTTGCGTTCGTTATACAAACGCTCTTGAAAATGGCGAACCTGATCGAGCACTTGCACGCAGCCCGCACGTTTAGTCGTGGCCTGAGAGGAACCGAGAGCACTTCCTGGTACATGAGCCGGAGTTACCCCGTACTTATCAAAGATACCACTCAACTGAAGCGTTTGACGCTGCTCGATACGAGCCGTCGCCGCGAAAGGCTGCATACTCAAACCAAAACGTTCCGTCATAGACAACACAAGCTGCTCAAGACGAAGCTGCTCAAGACCGAGTTCAATCAGGGTAATTCGTTCCTGCTCATCGAGTTCAGACGTTGGGTAGGTCACGGATCCATTCAGACATTCGTCCAATAAACAGGTGTCCGCAGCCTTCGATGGAGGTGGTGAGGTGTACCGGCTTTTCCAATACAATCCACCCGCTACCAATAACCCACCTAACACAAAACACCCGATATATCCCAGAAGTCGTTTCATAAAGCAATTGGTGTGTATGCAAAGCGTAGCAAAAACCCCTCAAAAACGGTAGCGGGGCCTCTGCTGAGTTGCAGGGCCCCGTGCCGTTTCCCTCACGCGCGGCGTAGAACACGCCGCGCTCGCACCCGTTAGAGGCCGTACTTGGCGATCACGAAGATCACGAGAACGACCACACCCGCCAACATCAGGACCCCGAGCAGGTCCCAGACGCCGAAGCCGTCCGTCGGCACCTTGTCGACCTCACCCTTGGAGGTGGGGGTCGGCGTGGCGTCGGCGGCGCGCACGGGCCGGGGCGGAGCGGGGGCCTGGACGGTGAGCTGGGGGCCACCGCCCGAAGCCACCGCAGCCGCTCGAGCGGCGAGCCGCTCGGCCGTGAAGCCGGGCTTCGCGTCGCGGGCGTCGCGTGCGACAGCCTCCAGGTGATCCCGGGGCCGATCCGCGAAGCGCGGATCGCGCGCCATGGTCGCGGCGAGCTGAGTGGTCTCAGGCCCGTTCTTCCGCGGGTGCAGCGGGGCGGGGGCGGCGGGCGACGGCTCGCCATCGTCACCCGAGACGATCACGCTCGGCTCACTGCCGTTGGCTCGCCCCATGACCGCCTCCCCGGCCGGAGCGTTGTGGGTAGTGGCGGCCTCGCGGTCGCCGGGAAGAACGCCATTCGAACTCGGATCGCTGCTCATGATGTGAAGCCCTCGTCTCTTCCTCCCCTTGCCCAGGGGTGCGTGTATGCGGGAAACGCACCCCTGTAATACAATATAATTCCTAATAAATCAAGTTCGGAGCTCTTTGGCAACAATTCTACTCATGATCACGCCAGCGATGAGAAACAGGCTCGCAATTACCACCGCCGAGATCCAAGGACTGATATCTTGATAGCCTAAAAAGGCGTAGCGCACCAAATTAACTGTGTGGTGCAATGGATTGAACAAACTCACCACATTCCATGGTGCAGGTAAGCGTGAAACCGGATAGAACACCCCTGCCAAAAAAATCATTGGCTGCAACACAAATGACGTTGCCAATGTAAGCGCCTCGAAACCGCGTGCTTTCATTCCAAAGATGACGCCAATAAATCCAAACAGCAATCCATTCATGAGCACAATCGGAATCAGCAGCAATGGATGTGCGACATGAATTCCCGGTACCCACCAGACAGTAAGCAACAGAGCGATCGTGAGTGTAATCAATGCACGCGTCATGGCCGCAAACGCATACGCGAAGCCAATACTCCATGGCCGGATCGGTGCAAGCTGCAGATCGGGCATCGTTCCCAAATTACGCGCGATCACAAGGGCGAACCCTGGATTTGAGAACGCACCGTTCACGAGCACCATACCCAACAATCCCGTATATACGAATGCCAAAGCATTCACCGATCCAATGTACTGATTCCCCATGAGCACACCAAACACCACGAGGTATAACCCGACCGAAACAATCGGATTAAAGACCGTATCCTTCCATAGTTTACGAAAACGCCTGACTTCACGGGCATATAACGCCCACACGTAGGTCGACCACATAAGATTAGCGAGTGTGTTCAAGAAAGATCTGCTCGAGTGAGACGCGTTGATTCTGAACCGTTTTCAAACTATTCCCATAGTAGGCCGTTACGGCCACCAGCGCTTGGTTCAGATCCTTATACTCTAGTTCGTAGGTTTTTCCATTCTGTTTTACGCCCGCCATACATGGCAACTTCGTATCGTAGAGCTCAAAGGAAAGCAGGTTGCCACTAAAGTCTTGCTGCAAGGACTGCAACGTCCCCTCTTTTACGATCTTCCCCTTGTTCAAAAGCGTGATGCGTTCACACAACTGCTCCGCCTCTTCGAGATAATGTGTCGTAAAGAGAATTGTCGTTCCTTCGCGATGGAGTGTACGTACCAAATCCCACAGACGCTGACGGAGCGCCACGTCAACACCCGCCGTCGGCTCATCCAGGACGAGTACTTTCGGGCGATGCAAGATCGCCTTTGCGACCATCAGGCGACGCTTCATCCCACCGGAAAGCTGGTAGGCTTTTTTGTCAGCCTGCGGACCGAGTTCTAGCGCATCGAGAATTTCTGGGATGCGCTTGAGACGTTCGGCGCGCGACACTCCGTACATACCGCTAGAATAATATAGTACTTCTCGTGTACTAAAAGCAGCCTCGACTACAAGTTCCTGCGGTACGATGCCCAACATTGCTTTCGCTTTTACAGGATCTTTCTCAAGATCGACGCCACAGATGTTTACCCGACCCGTGGTTGGTTTATACATACCGCCTAACAAGGCAATACTCGTAGACTTGCCGGCGCCGTTCGGACCAAGCAACCCGTGGATTGTCCCCTCTTCAACGGTAAAATCCGTCGGATGTAACGCCACAAATGGCTCTTTTCCGGCAACAGGAAACACTTTACTCACCCCTTCAAACTGAACAGCGAATGACATGAGAGATCTTAGAACCATCAAGAATTAGCGAAACCAACGCTCAACCCCTCGAACACTGTACGGCCGCCAACTGACATACGGCATCTCGGTTGACGGCATACCAGCTGCATACGGTGCGATCTCATAGGGCTGGTAGTAACGAACAAGGGAATTACCCGACAGATACCATTGGTAGATGGATTGATATGCCGAAGTGGAAGAAGCAGCATCCCCCTTTAGCACACCCTTTGACAGATCTTGTGCCACATTCTGATCAAACAACCACTCCCCGTATTCAGAACGCAGAAGCGCCGTCTGCTCGGCACGAATCCACTCCGAGAGACTATCAGACTGAATCAAATCAGTGATGGCGAGTTGCTTTCCCGTGGAAAGGTCAAACACCTGCGAAGACTGGATCGAATTAGGGTGAGCGCCACCCGTATAGTAGTACGAGAGGTAGACGATTGAGAGGAGTCCCCGCTCGTTTCGAGTCACACTAAAACTCGTTTCGTATTCATAGTCATTCATACCTGATGACGTGGGCGATCCATCGGACTGCATCTCCTTTTGCGTGTCGAGACATTCTTGCTGCGTGGTTGCCACCAGAGATTCAAGGGTCGTTGTACTCGTCTCACCGAGGAAGCGTCTAATTTGCTGGTTGATATGCATCGCCTGATCTACAGAAACAGATTCATCAGCTTCAATCACCGGATACTCTAGTGACGTTCGACAGCTACCCGTTGGAACAACGTCTACCTGACGAGAAATTCTCTTTACCTCGATGTGCGCACTGCCTTTTTCTCTATATGGCGCTAGGACGATTGATCGTTCTTCTTGGTCTGCCACCGACTTGATCATTCCAACCAATTCACCTTTCAGAGCATCATACTTTCCACGAAACGTCAGAGTATCTTCGTCGCCTAGAATAAATGACAACTGGATCGGATCCGGGAGCGTCGAGGAGACGACGCCATAGATAGATCCGCGAGACCCTGCCAATTCATATCTTCCGGTAGCGCGCTCCGACCCAAGGTTCAACATGACCTGTACGTTAGCCTGCTCCTGTGGCAAAACCCCCTGTAACGAAAGAAAGCGCGGAAGCGAGCCCTCCTTACCCACGAGCGGATTTGTTGAAGTCGAACTCGATGTCGTTGCCGATGACGTACTTGTCGGCGGTGTAGAAGTCGTTTGTTGCAAACACCCTCCTCCCAAGAACGCGAGACACGCCATCACCGCGCCAACCGAAAGAATATGACGATTCATAGACATTTAGAAGTGGCAGACTCCACCGTTTTTCATTAGATATTTCTGATGGTACTCCTCTGCCCGGTAGAAGGCAGTAGCTGGCACAATCTCCGTCACAATTGGCTCAGACCACTTGTTTGATGCTTCTAGCGCCGCCTTGGAAACAAGCGCTTGCTCTCGCTGGACGTCGGAGTGCGTAAAGATAACAGAGCGATACTGCGTACCCACATCCGGTCCCTGACGATTCCGCGTGGTTGGGTTGTGATTTGCCCAAAATACTTCAAGCAATCGTTCGTAGGAGACAATCGCTGGATCAAACTGAAGCTGTACAACCTCGGCATGGCCACTCACATCATCACACACATCCTCGTAGGTTGGGTTCTCTAACGTACCGCCCATATATCCTACAGCAGTCTCAATCACACCCGGCATCTGTCGATAATGCTCTTCAACACCCCAAAAACAACCAGCCCCAAACGTTGCAAGTTCTGTTGGCATAGAGTTATGTGTTTTTCTTTTGCGTATCGAGACGGAGACATACGGAGTTAATGCAATACCGCTGACCACCCGCTTCCACGGGACCATCATCAAAGACGTGTCCTAGATGTGCACCACACTGCTTACAGACGACTTCGGTACGTTGCATTCCGTGGGTATCATCGGATCGTAGTTCAATGTTTTTGGTGTTTGCCGGCTCCGTGAAGCTCGGCCAGCCCGTCCCTGAATCGAATTTCGTTCCGGACGCAAACAATTCATTTCCACAAATGGCACAGCGGTACACCCCGTCATCGTGATTATTCCAATATTCCCCCGTAAACGGCGCTTCTGTACCTCCTTCAAGGGCCACTCGCTTGAGCTCTGGGGAGATGTCCATAGGTCACTAGCCTAGCATAGCGGTATACTCTGTACACTCGTATGCGCCTCCCAAAACGACGCCATGAACTCCTCCGAACGTATGAAGAAGAGAGTGCACCGGTCCATCTTACAAAAGAAGGCTTGCGCCGACTTGAACAAGAACTAAAGCGCTTGGAAACGAAGGACCTCAAACAAGCCATCGAAGATGTGGCAAGAACGGGTGCCTTTGGTGACCGCTCTGAGAATGCCGAATACCAAGAAGCGAAACATCGCCTGTCTCGCACGCATTCAAGAATTTTTTCTATCAAAGAGCGCTTGAAGCGGGTTGTGATTATTCGCGCCCCTCGCAGCGGAACGAAGCGTGTCGTACTTGGCTCGACTGTCACCGTGCGCGTAGGTGATATGGAACGCATCTACGAAATTGTTGGACCCGCGGAATCAAGTCCATCATATGGGCGTATCTCCCATGTTTCGCCTTTAGGCAGCGCCCTCATTGGGCACAGCGTTGGCGAAGACATTGAGTTCCAGACACCGACTGGTGTAGTAAAATATTCGATTATTTCTCTGTCATAAGCCATCAAACAAACACCCCACCTGAATAAGGCGGGATGTTTGTACTGCCGTGTGACTTTACCGGAGCGCCTTCACGATCGCGATCAAGACAACTGCACCCAATAGCGCGACCAAGAAACTATAGAGGTTAAATCCCGTAACCCCCGTTTTGCCAATGAACGACATAATCCAACCGCCAATCAACGCACCCACGATTCCGACAATAATATTGAGTAAAGACCCTTGGCTTGCATCCGTCTTCATAATCAACGATGCAACCCACCCAACCAATGCTCCGAAGATAATCCAAAGAATAATACCCATAGCATTTGTTCTTAGGATGACTTAGACAATCATCGTCTCTCGATCAGCCAGATACGTCAAGCGTAGAATACTCAAGTGGTGTATTTTATTCTAAATACGTAAACACCTGTCCTCGATAGTTCTCTGCCGTGTATCCGTTGTTTTCGTTTCGACAAAGATACATGTGCTGAAGTGGAATTTTTCCATTACCTCCAGGGATATCGAGTACATACTTCGGGAGCGCGATCCCCGTTACATCTCCCTGAAGCTGCTTCATAAGCTTAATGCCTTCTGCTATCGGGACACGAAAATGTCCGGTACCTCGTGCCTGATCAAGTTGATGCAGATAATACGGAACGACCCGAGCATTCGTGAGACGTTTAAAGAGCGTTTTCAAGATCTCAGCGGAATCATTCACACCTCGCAACAACACGCTCTGGTTTCGCACAACAATCCCAGCGTCGATCAAACGGGCCAGCACCTGAATATTCTCCCCTGACAGCTCCTTAGGATGATTGAAATGCGTCACAACAAACATTGGATGTGTTTCATCCATGTAGCGCTTCAGTAGCGTCACAAGCCCAGGCGTGATACGCGAAGGGAGATTCACCGGCACACGTGTATGGATGCGAATACGTTGGATACTCGGAACATCGCGTAATTTACGAAAGAAAACTTCAAGCTGCGCATCAACCAGCGTCAACGGATCCCCACCTGTCAGGATTACCTCGTCGACTTCAGGATGTACCCTTAGGTATTCACAGATGCGATCAATATCTGTCTCACCAGGACCCGGCGTCGCTTGCCCTGTTTTGAAACGTCGAAAACAAAAACGACAGTAAGCCGAGCAAGAAAACGACGCGTACACCAATACACGATCCGGGTAGCGATGGGTGAGAAACGGAATCGGCGACTTTGCTTCATCGCCAATTGGGTCAACCAGCTCTTCAGGTGTCATGCGTAGCTCCGATTCTTGCGGCACTGTCATGAGAAAGATCGGATCCGTCGGATCAGCAAAATCAATCAACTTCAGTGTATGCGGCGTAATCGCGAGACGCATGTTTTTCATGACCTGTTTGATCACCTCACGATTGGGTAACGGGAGGTACCGCTCGAGCTGCTCAATCGTCCGAATCGACTGTGCCAATTCTTGCTGCCAAAGCTCCATATACCCCGCATCATGCCGAAGACGCAGCTCGTTGCCCAGCTAAGCGACCCGTTGCCCAAGAGGCCTGTAAATTAAAGCCTCCCGTAAATCCATCTACATCGAGCAGTTCGCCCGCGAAAAATAATCCCGGACACAGACGTGACTCCATTGTGAGCGGATTGACTTCCGTGAGCGATACTCCACCCGCCGTCACGAACTCATCCCCCGCTCCACGCCCAACAACATGTATTATAATATTCTTGAGGAGTCCCGTCACTTCGCGTAATTCTTGCTTCGAAAACTCACCTGCATGTTTGTCCAAAGAAATACCCTGTTCGTGACACAGCACATCGGCAAGCGACTTCGGAATCAACCCAACCAACACATTGGCAATATTCTTTCTTGGAAGCGTCTTCACACGCGCCTGAATCGCCTCAAGCAGTATCTCTTCCTTTAAGTCCGGAAAGAGATCAATCGAAACATCGAGTGGATGCGCCTGATCGTAGAGCTCAAACGCGACCTGTGAAGACACCGCGAATACAGCCGGCCCACTCAGCCCTTTATGTGTAAACAAGAACGGACCCGTCCATTGGAACGAACGGCCACGACGTGCAGTAATCGCCACTCGTTCAAACGAGAGACCGGAAAGCTCTGCAGGCCAGGTTTCCAGCGTATAAAATGCATTCAAACTTGGCGCCAATGGCGTAATCGTATGACCCAAGCCCTGCGCAAAGGCATACCCATCCCCGGTTGAACCGGTGCTTCGATAGGCTTGACCACCTGTCGTAAGAATTAATCGATCCACGATCAGCGGCTCCGCCTTATCCTTGGTATACACGTAAAATTGGGACGTGACTTTCTCGACGCGCGTGACAGACGTTTTTAGCCAGATATGAACCGCCGCCCCCTTAAATAAGCGCGAGAATACTCCAACCACGTCCCACCCATCATCCGATTGCGGAAAGACACGTAAATCCTCTTCTGTTTTTAGCGGAACGCCCTGGGTCTCAAACCACTCATAGGCCTGCGCGGGAGGAAACGCGTACATAGCGGACGTCAAAAATTTCCCCCCTCTTGGGTAGCGAGTGAGTACCGTCTTCACGTCTTGAATCCCCGTCGTGACATTACAGCGTCCGCCACCCGAGATAATCACCTTCTTCCCCAAGCCATCGTTTTTTTCAATCAAAACAATTTCCACATCTGAATGCATTTCTAAGATAGAGGCTGCTGCCATGAGTCCTGCCGCTCCAGCACCGATAATCGCGATCTTCATAAAACTTTTACAAAGGCTCCTATAGGCCTATATGAAACGCTAAAACGAAACCCATAGCCACATCATTCCTTATTTTTTGTAATCAGACCAGATAGACCCAAAAGATCCGTTCCCCTATTCCATTATTTACTCAATCGCGCAACCGGCTGAAGTCGCGTTACCAGATTAAAACCGAGGGTTGCCACCGCCGCCAGAATAAATGTCGGCCAATATCCAGCGAACACGACACACACTAAACAACAACTCAGCATAGCAATGCGTCCAAAATTCAACGCCATCTCACGTAAGACAGTGTATTCATCGATGTAATGACCGGCATCCGCAGCTCTCGCATACATCACCGCCTCAAACGGAGCTCGTTCAATAATCAGCGCAAAGCTGTGATAGATACCCGCAAAAACCACCTGACTAATTGTAGTAACAAACGCCTTCATCAACCAGCCAAGCGAAGACAGTCCGACACCAACATGCAGTAACTTTTCTCCTGTCTTCCCTTTCTTTTCAATCATGAAGCCCAAGATGAGTTGAAGAATACAACTCGCCGCCACGATAATCCCTGTGTTTAACCCAATCGCGATGTAATCGCCTTTCATAACCTGGAACAAGAAGATCGGCCAAATGATGGATCCCACCATATTCTCCGCACCTTCCATCGCGTACACAAATAGGAGCATGCGATTATGAGGCGCCAACAACTCTCTGAAAGTTTGGAGGTAACTGTAGCTATAGCGTTCTTTGACCGTGTGAATAAAAAAGAGCGGGATAAGCGACAATACCAATGCAATCAAACACGCCCAAATCAAACGTGCATAGCCAAAACGCTCAATTGAGAATCCGGCAATAATTGGAGTGACCACTCCCACCAAAGAACTGATGGCAGCAAAATACCCCATGATACGCCCACGCTTCTGTGTCGGCGTGAGCTCAATAAATTCAACATGATACGGCAACCAATACACGACGTGATACAGCGAAGAAAAACCCAGGGCACACGCCACAAACACGGGGATCGATAACGAGGCGCCGATCGAAAATACGTAGTAGGTCATGCCTAATAGAGCAACACCTAGCATGAGTCCCACTTTCAACCCAACCCGGGTAATGATTTTTGCCGCAATGGGTTGCAAGAAAAGCGACAACACATAGAACCCGATCACGTATAGGATCGACGCCCAAGCACGTTGACCCAATAACTCATACAGAAAAATCGGCGTAAAAATACCGAATAATCCGACGCCAATTTGAATAAAATTACGATGAAGGAGTAACTCCGTCACCCCTTTGTCCAAGCCCAGTTCACGCACACGATGTTCGAATCGGTGGATGGTAGCTGCTTTAAAGAACATACGAACAGTTGCACGGAGTATATCACAATCGGACCGTTTGTTTGGATACGAGCAGGCTTAGCAAAAAACAGCTTAAGGCCATGAGCACGATCGTCCCTCCGCTCGGCAAATTCGCGTAGAATGAAAGAGTCAACCCAACCACTACCGACACCACAGAACAGACAATGGCGACCACATATGTCTTTAAAAAACTCAACTTCAGTTGCGTCGCCGTAAGAACCGGAATCACCATCAACGCACCAATTAGTAACGTTCCAACGATCCGAATGCTGAGCGAAACCGTAATCGCCGCTAGTATCACTAATAACGCGTTAAACCAACGTGTTCGCAGACCGCTGGCACGCGCCAGCTCCTCATCGTATGAGACCAGAAATAACTTCTTAAACGTCAGAGCTATCAAGATCACTGCTACGATTCCGACGCTACCCATCACCCAGAGATCTCCCGCTGTAACCGTCGTGATACTGCCAAACAAAACACTGATCAAATTCAGCCCGATAGTACGCGAAAGACTAAACAAGATAATCGCCAAAGCCAAACTCCCCGACAACATCAGCGCGAGGGCAGACTCACCAAATAACTGCTTACGAGCTCGAAGCTCCTCAATCCCCAGGGAGCCAAGCACAGCGGCCGTCATCGCCCCAACTAGTGGGTTCATTCCAATCAGTCCACAGGCCGCAACGCCCACCAACGACACATGCGCCAACGTATCTGCAAGTAATGAGTAGCGTTTTACCACTAAAAACACCCCGATCGCTGGAGCAAGCACACCAATCATTAATCCCGCGCCAAAAGCACGAAGCATGAAATCATACTGAAAAATCTCGAACATATTAGGCATGACGATGAATATGCATGATCTTCTTGCCGTAGATATCGTCAATCACGTGCGTTTCATGCAAGAGCGACGGCGCGCCAGAACACAATAGACCTCTGTTTAAACACAGGATCGACTTTACCTCCTCAGCAATCGCATCAATATCATGTGAGACGAATACGATCGTGAGACCGTGTTTTGTATTCAACTCTTTCAGGAAGGCGTAGAACCCCTGCTGCGTTGCGACATCCACCCCAACGAAAGGCTCATCTAAAAATAGAATATCTGGCTGACTGGCCAATGCACGCGCCACGTATACCCGCTGACGCTGACCACCCGATAAACCACTCATCAATCGCTGTTTGAGCGGCACGATATCCGCAATCTGAAGCGCGCGATCAACCGCCGCACGATCTTTCTTTCCGAGCCTGCCCCACCAGCCATTTTTCGCTGTGCGTCCACTTTCAACAACCTCCTGTACCGTGGCGGGAAACGCCACCTGATCTTGAGCAACACGTTGCGGAACATAGCCGATCTTTGATCGGTCCATTACAACCGTGCCCGATGTCGGCTCAAGCAATCCAACCAATATCTTCAGAAGGGTCGTTTTTCCGCCTCCATTCGGACCAACCAAGCCCACATAATCTCCCCGCAGAATTGTAAACGACACCTCTTCAAGAACGAGGTTCGTATCATAGGCAAAGTTCAAACCCTGAACTTTGATCAGAGGAGTCGGTGACATGTGATTCTAGATACAGTCCAAGGCCTCCCGTAGCACACCCAGATTGTCGCGCATGATGTCCGCATAGCCCTTCCCTTCACGTGCCTCGGCCGGTGTACGACCTTCGATCGGCGTTAGCACCTTGGTCTTCGCCCCGATCTCTCGAGCCAACGCTTGCGCAAGTCGTGGGTCTACCAATGTTTCAAAAAAAACCGTTTTCATCTTCTTCTGCTTAGCAATGGTAGCAACCTCGGCCAAGCGTGCAGGAGATGGATCCTCTTCCGGAGAAAGTCCTAGCAGATGATAACTCGTGAGATTGTAGCGTCGAGCAAGATAACCAAACGCATCATGAGCCGTCACAATTTCGCGCGTTGCACACTTCGCTAAACCATCACGATATTCCTGATCAAGAGTTGCCAGGTCTTTTTTATATTCGTCACGCTGTTCGTTGTAATTGAGCGCATGCCGTGGATCTAGCTCAGCAAGAGCTGCTGCAACCACATCCGCCTGGCGTTCCATATTGGTCGGATCAAGCCAAATATGCGGATCTGCACCGCCCATCAAATCACTCATGCGAATCACCTTAATCCCCTTGGAATGAAGCTGATCGATGAGCTTATCCCCCCACGAGTCCACACCACGCCCATTAAGCAGAATGAGTTTCGCACCATACAGATCCACCAAATTTTGTGGGGTCAATTCATACTCATGCGGCTCCACTCCTTCAGGAGTAACAGTCGTTACCTTGATCAAGTCTCCGCCAACCTGTTTCGCCACATCCTCTAACGGATAAAAACTGGCTACAACGGCTACCTTCTCCGTCCGACCAGGACCCTTCGACGAGTCGAACACCCAAAAACGAAGTACAAACCCAAGGAAGATAAAAGCCAGGACGATCACACCCGCTAACAAAAGGCGCTTATTTATGGTCATATCTAAGAGATATCGCTGCTTCCAGCTTATTGCAAGTCACTCGCATTGTCAAAGAAGATTATACTAAATTATTGACTTTTTTGCTGATCAGTGCTATATTCTTAGGTTAAATATATCGAAGCGTAGCCATTCGTCGCGTATATTTACAGATTCATTCTTGTCTTTTTCTTCATTATGAAGGGAGTTATTAAGAAGCTCACAGATCGTGGCTTCGGTTTCATCGGTGCGGAAGGTCAGCCTAAGGACTTGTTCTTCCACAGCAAGTCTGTGGTCGGAGCCATGTTCGACGATCTTCGCGAAGGCGAAATGGTTACCTTCGACATCGAGAACTCTCCACAGGGTCCAAGTGCTGTGAACGTGCAACGCGCTCCAGCCGACGCCCCAAAGATGGCCTAATTGGTCCATCCAAAAAAAACAAGCGCTCTCCTTCGGGAGGGCGTTTGTGTTTTCAGTTGAGATTTTGACGCACCCGTTCTCACGTTCTATATTTGTTCTATATGGCTACGCTGTTCGATGCGGACAACGCAGAACGAAGAAAACAGACTGCTCCACTTGCCGATCGACTTCGACCGCGCGTACTCGATGAGGTAGTTGGACAAACCGAACTCGTAAAATCTGGTGCTGCTTTTCGTATCCTGATTGAGTCAGGTCGTGTTCCCTCTCTGATCTTTTGGGGTCCGCCAGGCTCTGGGAAAACCACTCTCGCAAAACTCGTGGCAACGCTTGGCGAATACGAGTTTGTTGAATTATCGGCCGTGACCTCGGGACTCGCAGATGTACGCACCGTTCTAAAAGAAGCGGCGGCCCGTCTCGATTTTCATGGGAAACGCACCGTTCTCTTTATTGATGAAATTCATCGTTTTAATAAAGCTCAACAAGATGCGTTCCTTCCTTCTGTTGAAAACGGAACGATCACACTCATAGGCGCAACCACAGAAAACCCGAGCTTTGAGGTGAATGCTGCTCTTCTGTCACGTTGCAAGGTATTTGTTTTGAAAAAGCTGGAGCCAGAAGACATTCGTGGACTCATTGTACGCGCGCTCAAAGATAAAGAGCGTGGATTTGGAGCAAAAGATATAGATCTACCTGAAGAAGTTCTGCAAGGACTCCTCGTCGTTGCTGATGGTGACGCGCGAACAGCCTTAAATACCTTAGAATATCTCGTCCAAGCCTCTCCGGCGAAACAGGATCCAGACACAAAGCAGTGGAGCTACACACCAACGCTCGAAGGACTTCGCTCGCTCTTACAAAGAACGCATGTCCTCTACGACAAAGCTGGTGAAGAACATTATAATATTATCTCTGCGCTCCACAAATCGATGCGTGGATCAGACGTGGACGCGGCTCTGTATTGGCTAGGACGCATGCTCGAAAGCGGTGATGATCCACTGTATGTAGCTCGACGACTGGTTCGGTTTGCGTCAGAAGATATCGGATTAGCGGATCCACAAGCCCTTGTACAAGCCATCGCCGGCTATCAGGCGGCACATTTTCTTGGGATGCCGGAATGCAACGTGCACTTAGCTCAAGTCGTGGCGTATATGACGAACGCCCCAAAATCAAACGCCCTCTACGATGCCTACTCAGCCGTACAGCAAGATATTCGAACGTTACCCAATGAACCCGTACCACTTCATATCCGAAATGCTCCCACCAACCTGATGAAAGAACTGAACTACGGCAAAGGCTACAAATACAATCCCGACTTTACGGAACCCGTCGATCAAACGTATTTACCTGAAAAGCTGAAAGGACGAATGTATCTCAAAAAATCGTAGCAAGATCGATATGGAAGTATCGATCCGCCCTTGAACATTCAAAGAACTAGCTCTTCCAGAGGGCTTTTGCAAATTTCCAAACGTACTTCACGATGACCAAGGCGATAAAGAAGTAGAGAACATACTGCAGAGCGAAGAAGAACAGCGCCACCAGTTGCACCGTTAACGCTTGGGCAATTTCATTGAGATTGCGAACAAACGTTCGTACCGCTTCCTTCCAAGAATCACTAAGCTGTTCACCATCGATGAACTTGTTCTCGTAGACGTTGAGATGAAAATACGTGTACTCCAGACGGTCGAGCTGTTCAGCTTTTGAGCGCGACAGACGATCCAACTGCTCGTTCACAGTGATACGCTCTTGCGTGAGACGTTCAATGATCTGAAGCTTACTTTCAATAATCCGCGCAAGGCTCGCCGCATCCTGCGTACGCGTCGCGAGGGTCGTGATCTCATCGTATGCCTTCACAGCATCATCCAGTGTCTTCTCAATCGTGGCCTTCTTTTTTTGAAGAATCTCCGTTTCACTCGTAAAATCATCGATGGTTCGCTTGATGGTACGCCCGTTCTCAACCAGTTCTTTTGGATCAAGTGCTTTTACATTCGCCAAGACCTCACCCACGCGCGCCTGTTCAACTTTGAAGGTATAACTACACGCGCGATCTGATTCGTTAGATGTTTCAAAAATAATGTAGCTCTGAGCTTTCCAGGCCTTGATACGCGCGCAGGTTTCTTTAATCTGTCGTGCTTCGATGGCTCCTGTGTAATCTTTTACCTCGTACTTCTCGGCATCATTTCCCGTACTACCATCAGCCATGGGTGGCATGGGGGCGATATTTCTCGCCGAGAGCAGCGGTTCTGACACATCGTAGGCATACCCCTCCGACACATCCTTGGAATACGAAGAAACTGAGGGAGCGTATCCACCCGTAGCAACACCCGCCGAGCCGCTCATGGAGCGATTTCGCATAGGCAACACGGAAGACACTGCGGGCCCAAGCAGCTGGAAAACAAACGCGAGAACGATGATAGCCAAAAGCGCGATTCCAACCAGCTTCGCTAGGGAGAGTGGCTTTGAAGTAAATTTGGAAAAATCCATATAGGAGAAGTATAGCAAATTCTCCTCTATTTGCGCTTAAATTCAGTCCATTTGTAGCACTATTCCGTTTCCGGCGTCGTTGGGAGCGTTCCTAGATCTAGGATTTGATCGAAGTGAATCTGACTTACGAAATCTGGCATGTGACTGACCACAATCATCGCCCCTTCATAGTCTTCCAACGCACGCGCGATGACCGGAATGTGACGAAAGTTAATGTGATTGGTTGGCTCATCCAAAATCAGTAATCCTGGCTTCTGCAAAACAAAACGGGCAAAACACAGCAAACCCTTTTGACCTTCTGACAGCGATCCAACCTTCGTTTTCAAATCGTCTGACGTGAGCAAAAACTGCGCTGCCGTCGCACGTAATTTTTCGTTTGACTCAAGCTCCATGACGGAGGCTAACGACTCATAGGCGTTCTGATCGAAGTCTAGGCCCGAGAAATCCTGACGGTAGTAACCCATCTTGGCTTCTGGATGAATCGTCGCACCCTGATCGCTTGCATCCACCAACGAACGCAAAAACGTACTCTTTCCAATTCCATTTGGCCCCGCCACCAACATACGCTTTCCACGACGTAATGTAATATCCACCGTCGCTCGATGCGGCGCATGATCCTTGATCACCTTGAGTGATTGGATTTTAACGAATGGCTCCGCAAATTCTTGGGCAGGAATCTGAAAATCCTTAATCGTTTTATCGTCTCGTTTCACATCCACCATGTCTTCTTCTGCCTCCGCCACCTGCTCACGAAGCTTGCTTGCGAGTTTACGCATCTTACCTCCTTTGTTTGCAAAGAAGTTGATCTTATCTTTGCGATCCTGGATATCCTTCAAGAGACGCGCATTCTGCATACGGTCACGTTCCAAGCGTGCAGCAATCTCTTCGACCACGTTGAAGTAGTTTCCGACGTAACTCTCAACCTTGCCCGTAAACACATCCAAGTGAAGCACACCTTCCGTAAAAGCGTTCAAGAAATCAGCGTCGTGGGAAATCACGAGTACGGTCTTGGGATACATCATCAGGAAACCCGTCAGGTGATCGATTCCTTCCTGGTCTAAGTTATTCGTCGGCTCATCCAATAATAAAATATCTGGGTTTTGGATAAGCGCGTAAGCCAACAACAAGCGGGCCTGCTGACCACCAGAAAACTCACTTAGCTTTTTTTCTAGGGGAGCGACCACGTTCACGATCGCCAACACATCTTTGATACGACGATCTAAGTCATAGATCGTCTCTTCTCCGAACGCATGCTGAAAATACTCTTTAACCGTCTCGCTCAAGCGTTCGCGAGGAATGACCTGTAGCGCTGTCGCAATAGTTGCCCCTTGCTTGATGTGAATTTGACCCTCGAGCGGCTTCACGAGACCTGAAATCAACTTAAAGATCGTGCTCTTTCCTGCCCCATTCTGACCCATCACCGTGATCTTGGCGTTCTCACGCACTGAAAAACTTGCTTCTTCGAGCAAGAGGTTCTCTTCATCGTAGCCGTAGGAGACGTTGCTAAAACGCAACAAGACATTTCCGTGATCCATATTATTTGAAAAGCGCTCGATAATTATCGTGTAAGCCGTCCATACGCTCCATATCCTCCCTACTCAGCTCGAAATCAAACACCTGACCATTCTCAATAATTCGCTGCTGGTTACTCGATTTCGGGATCACCGCCAACCCGTGCTGCAATGACCAGCGAATCATGATTTGCGCAGGGCTCTTTCCATATCGAGTAGCGATCTCCACAATACGCCCATCATCTAGCCGCTTGCCACGCGTCAGTGGACTGTACGCTTCCAACTGAATCCCCTTTGCCTGGCAATACTCCAATAGCTCTTTACGGTACAAGAATGGGCTGAACTCTACTTGATTCACCGCTGGAACAACCTTCGCATACTTCGCCAACGCTTCCAGGTCTTTCATTGAGTAGTTACTCACCCCAATCGCCTTGGCTCGGCCAGAAGCATGGATCTTTTCCAACGCGCTCCAGGCTTGCCGTTTCCCGAGCGGTGCTGGCCAGTGAATGAGATAGAGATCGATGTAGTCTAGCCCAAGCAACGTGCGGCTTTTTTCAAACGCTCTCTCCGCAAACAAAAAGTCTGTCACCCAAAGTTTCGTTGTAACGAAGAGTTCACGACGAGGAATACCACTTTGCGCAATCGCTCGACCCACATCCGCTTCATTTTTGTACAACGAAGCCGTGTCGATGTGGCGATATCCGACTTGGAACGCCCATGACACGGCTTGTTGAGTTTCTTTCCCTTTTGGAATTTGATACACGCCCAACCCGAGCGTCGGGATTGCTGTCTCCGTATTTAAGCGAACACTTGGAATGACGGCTTGCGACATCCGTAGAATCAACCGGCGTTATTTTGGATCGAGCTGAAGATCGTTGGTCGTCTCTTCTTCGTTTGCCTCTTCATCATCCTCTGATTCGTCTTCATCGCTCGTCTCTTCTTCATCTTCGCTCTCTTCATCCCCCTCTTCGTCATCATTGATGCCGATTGCCTCAATCAAGAGGTCGAGCTTGGCATTCAACTGCTTCAATTGATCATTGATTTTCTTCATGTCGAGGTTCGCCCCAGCTGAGCTGCCTGAGGTACGTCCACCAAATGAATCGCGTGAACCGGCATATTCTGGCTTCACGAAACAGTTACTGCAGTAGACTGGCTTCTGACCCGTTGGGCGGAATGGGACCTGACAGTCGTTACCACACTTGTTGCACTGGGCATCAAACATGCGCTTTTCTTCGAAGCGACGCTCAGCACCATATCCACCACGTGAGCCACCACCGAACGAACGGCGAGGACCACCATATGAACCGCCACCAAAGGACCCTCCACCGCGTTGATCGCGATCACGGAAGTCACGTCGGTCGCCGCCGGCTCCACCACGGTCCCAAGGCTTGCGATCACCAAAATCACCCGCTGGCTTACGATGCCCGGCTTGGCCACTAAAACTCATGTTCTGATAGGGTCGTTTGATCATAGAATTCGCGAAGTCTACTATATTATTGAAAAAATAGCAACTCTCTAGCCCATCTAAAGGGAGGATATGCATCCCATCCTTAGAGGGGCTCCTGTCTGGTGTCGGCCGACAGGAAAAGGCCAGAGAACGCCCCCACTCACCGATCACGTCAGTAGATCACGAAAATCCTGGACTGCGATCGTTGGAACAAACGGCGGGCTCATGCCGAAGCGCGGATCACGGAGGAAAACCGTCAGCATCCCGGCTGCCCGGGCACTGAGCAACCCGTTCGCAGCGTCTTCGAAGGCGAGGCAGCGCTCCGGATCAACTCCCAGCACGCGTGCTGCCGCGAGGTAGACATCCGGTTCGGGCTTGTGACGCTCGACGTCGTCCGCCGTGACGATGACAGGAAAGTACTGATCCCAGCCGAGCTGCTGGTTCTGACTCGTAATATCTTCACGCGTAGCGCTCGTCGCCATCGCGATGGGAATCCGACGAACTCGCGCATCTTGGAGGAAGGCATCCGCGCCCGCGATGGGACGGATCCCCTTCTCGTGTCGCACCGCGCGAAAGAGCCGACGGCGCTCGGGCTGGAGCGTGGCGATCCCAGCTTCACCCTGCGGGAGCTTCGAGTGTGCGCGCTGCAACGTCTCGATACAGGCGCGCGGCGACTGACCCATCATGAGACGATGGACCTCCATGCTGTGCATCAGACCATACGGATGCAGCAGGCGTTCGTAGGCCTCGTACCAGGCATACTCGGTTTCGACGAGCGTGCCGTCGTTGTCGAAGATGTAGGCTGAAACTGGAAGTCCCAGCAGGAGATCACGCGTTACAGACAAAACCTTCATGAGAACCTCGCTCCAGAAATGTGTTGTGAGTGAAAGGCCGTTACCCAAGCATACGACGCGCTCCAGAATAGCAAAAGACCTCCGTACGGAGGTCTTTTGGGTTACGCCTCTCCTTCTATTCCTCGTCTCCTGCGTATTCCGCCGCCTTGGCCTGAATCGCGCCCCAAGATTGAGTCGAACCAGTTAAACGCTGCACATCGTCCGAATGATCCGCCGCTACATGATCGTACATCGCTTGCGCCAAGTCCGCTGCGTTATCACCGTGAAGCTCTTCATTGCAGGAGCCGCCCAATTGGCTGCAGGTTGCTTGTGCCATAGAGGTTTTCGTAAAGAATGAACCCACCTCTTTAAGTGTAGTTCTCGACTACGCGTTTTTCAACCCCTCAATACTGAATTTCTTCATACCAAGCATCGCTTGCATTTTTCGCTGCGTGGCTGCTGCATCATCGCCCTTCATCAATTCGCCCAAATGGGCTGGAACAATCTGCCAAGAAATACCATACCGATCTTTTAACCAACCGCATTGCTCCGCTGCGGGAACAGCCGATAACGCGTTCCAAAAATAATCGATCTCTTCTTGCGTTTCACAATTCACCGTCAACGACACGCCTTCATTGAAGATAAACTCGTGTTTTTGAGCGCTGTCCATAGCGGTGAACCACTGATTTTCTAGCATGAATTCTGTAAACATGATGCTTCCTTCTTTGTCTGGCTCCATACCGGCAGGATAACGAGCTGTCATGCCACGTTTTGTATCTTTGAATAGCGAGAGGTAGTAGTCTGTCGCCTCTTCAGCTTTGCCGCATACACCCTGTGTGAAGAGCAAAGAAGGCATGATCGTAGGCCGAGGCTCGCCTTCCGGCTTCGTCAGAATCAACTGCCAGGAAACGCCATACTTATCCTGAATCCAGCCATAACGCTTGCTGAACGGATATTCTCCAATCGGCATGAGCGCCTTACCACCTTCAGCTAATGCATTCCAGATTTCATCGATGCGAGTAGCCGCCTCAGAATCTTGTGACGGATCAAAGTTCACCATGAATGAGATCGACGGATTGATCTTGAACATCGGTCCAGCGCTGATCGACATGAATGACTGGCCCCACAGATCGAACGACATGATATCGCAGTCACCAGAAGGAGTTCCGTAAATCCTCTGAATATGAGTGATTTTTGAGTGAGGAAATACCGACACATAAAACTCGGCCGATTCACGTGCTTCCTTATCAAACCACAGATGAGGGATAATTTTTTGCATATGATCTCATTAACTAAGCAGCCTTTTCAGCGAGCTGCTTCAGGAGCTGCAGCGCCTTTGGCCACATATCATTAAACATATCTTTGTATTCGTCTGCGACATCAAGATCGATCTTCAGTTCGGTACCACCGTCTTTTTCATCGAACGTGTAGTTCTCAAAGGCAGGCGTCCATTTTTTCACCTCATCACTCGTTGTATCGACCACACCGTTTTGAATAATCCCAAGATGCTCAATCGAAAGAAACTCGTGCATTCGGTTCTCGTGAATACGGCTAAACATACCACCCTCACCAGAACCGTTCGGATTTGGACCCAAGAAACGAATCTCCGAACCCTGTTCCCAAGCTCCTTGAAAGTACGATCCCTCATTAAAGGCCTTCGTCCATTCACGGTAGGTCGTATTTCCAAGCATCACGTCCCAAACATGTGCTTTGGTAGCATTGATCCAAATGGACCAGTGGAGTTTCTGCATAGACACACACTCTAACACACAAACTTCTTACGAGTAGCTGTAATTCGCGTAGCGCATTTATTTGATTGTCTGTATACTCGTGTTCCATTTATAGGATCGTATGAAGCATCCCTCTATCCGTTCCGCTCCATTCGCCCTTCGCGTCGCGAAAAGCGGCGCCGGCTTTGGCCTATTTGCCGCACAAGATATTCCTGCCAATCGTTTCATTATCGAATATTGGGGAGAACTCGTCCTAGACGAAGTCGCCGATCGTGTCGCGGGAAGATACCTCTTTGGCATCGGGAACGGCAAAACTATTCTAGGCGCGACACGAAAAAACATTGCGCGTTACATAAATCACGCTTGTCGGCCAAACGCTGAAGCTCGCGCGTATGGCAATCACATTCATATTTATTCCAAAAAACGCATCAAGGAAGGCGATGAGATCACCTACAACTACGGGAAGGAATATTTTGATGCATACATCAAACCACAAGGCTGCTGCTGTCGCACTTGCGTTAAATAATATTTTATTTAACACGCTTTTTCGAGAAATCCGCACGGTACATGATGAGAAGGGTGTGCAACAAGCTGACCGCGAGAGGCCCAACAAGCAATCCCACCGGCCCGAACAAAACGATCCCACCCAACACAGCGAACAAAATAAACAAGGGTGGAATCTGCACTTTATTCCCAACGACAATCGGGCTCAAGAAATTATCGATCATCCCGACCAGTAATGCTGCCCATAAACCAAACCCCAAGGCACCCCACATGTTTCCCGTAAACACGAGAAAAAGTACCGCCGGAATAGAGACGAAAGCTGTTCCAATAGTCGGTAACAAAGACGCAAACATGGCCACTAATCCCCAAAGCGCTGGATTCGGTACACCAAACATGGCAAGGCCAACCCCAATCAGAATTCCCTGGAGAACCGCGATAAACAGATACCCGCGCAAAATCCCATTCACCGCTTGTCCAAGTTTTGCCAGAATTTTTTCATCGTCTTGATCGTACAAAGGACTAATCCGTACCGCTTCACGCAACCAACGTGGTCCATCTTTTAGGAAATAGAAGACGCTCATGAACGTCAAAGCGATTGCGAGCAGCATGGAAATTGTCGACGTAAAGACTCCCGCCAAATTCGTTGCGATCAAAGCCAACCCTTTGGAAGCCTGGACCCGTAGATCAAACGAGTAGCCGCTCGGAATCACCGACTGTAGCCACTGGTCAACGCTATCTAATAACGAAACGGCCCCTCCACCGTTCGCCAAATCTTGGTAGGCAGTTTGTGCCTGATGGAAGATCACCGTTCCGATTGCAAAGAGTGGCCCACCCAATGCAATCACAAACAAGACCGTCGTGAGGAGCGCAGACAGCGTGGATGGAACTTTCTTGTCACAGCACCAGTGATGCACTGGGGATAATACCACCGCGAGCGAAGCACCAATGACCAGCACCGCAAAAAACGGTTTGAAAATACACGCAACCAGCGCAATCGTGAGCAGGAGCAAGACGAGAAAGAACCATCTTTCAGCAAAGGGCGATTTCATAGGAATGACTTACTTAGTCTTCAATCCACTAAGACCTGGGTGTTTGGCAGCGAAGAGAATAACTTTCTTCAATGTAGGAAGATGAATGTTCTCGAGCTTCTTGATACGAATGCAGCTCTTTCCAACACTGACGTTTCCAAGTTCTTTGGCAAACTGCTCCGCCACATACCCTCCTTGATTCACTGCACACACATACAAACTCACATAGCCTTTTTGATTCGCGAGCGAAATCACCGGCCACTCAATGTCTTCTTTTTTGTAATTTTTATAGGGAAATGCCCCGTACCCCAACATGTTATACGCAAAATGCGATTTGAGGCTGGGCGCTGTTTTTTGAATGAAGGCATGCAGAAACTCCATCAACTCTTTCCGATCGGCGGGAACAGCCGCCAAATATTCCTTCACCGTCTTGGTTTTCACTGACTTGAACATGTTCATAGAGTTCACTCCTTATGATACCCACCAACCTGAATATTCCAAAGTTTTTGGTAGGTGCCTCTACTCTTCAAGAGCTCTTGGTGCGTTCCGGAGTCAATAATTTCGCCTTGCTCCAGTACAATAATGCGATCCATGTTCATGACGGTCGACAAGCGATGCGCAATCACGATGACCGTTTTCGATTTCATCAACTCGGTAAGGGCCTGCTGAATCAGCGTCTCTGATTCTGAATCCAGAGCAGACGTCGCCTCGTCTAAGATAATCACCGGCGTATCCGCCAAAATGGCACGCGCAATTGCCACGCGTTGACGCTCCCCTCCCGATAATTTCACCCCACGTTCACCAACCAAGGTGTCATAGGTGTTTGGAAGCTGGCTAATAAATTCATGACAACGCGCTTGCTTGGCCGCTTGGGTCAC
>CAZENZ010000006.1:0-29130 GCA_964513705.1 uncultured Gammaproteobacteria bacterium | reverse complement strand
TGCTGAATTGATGCTTAGTAATAAGTCCGGAGAACTCACCTCGTTCTCCTCCAAAAGAAATCGTTGCATCGTACCAGTGTTCGCCGTCTTCACGAATCTGTTCTATATGTCCGATCATGCCGTTATACAGCGGCTCTCCTGCGACGGCATAGGAGTTCTTTAGACAGACGACTTTGTCGCCGCCCTCTGGTTCGGCTGACTCAAAGCCACGCGCTGCACGAGCGGTGGCATTCAGCTTTTGCCTTGTCGTGTTTCGTCCGCATAAAATCAACACGTCTTTTTTGGATGACAGAAGGTCATCGGTGAGATCGCGAATCCGGTCCCCATCATCATTGGCGTAACTTAACTTCTCGATCCCTTTCCCATAAGTACCGGGAGCAATTCGTCCGGTGGTTCGCGCTTCTTGAGCGATGGTGAGAATGGGGTTTCCTGCTGCTTGGCGATGAATTTGCTCCAAGCGAATGTTCGGCTCCTGAACCAGGTTAAAAGAGCTTCCCACGGGTGGAAGCTGACCGTGATCTCCAATTGCAATAATCGGAATGTCGAGTTCGACCAAGTCGCGCCACAAGTCCTGCGTGATCATACTGGCTTCATCGACGACGATAAGATCAGCGTGAATGTCCTTACTGCGTCGCCAACCGGTGATGGTTCCATCTTTGCCAACGTACGGGACGTAGAGAAGGGCGTGAACGGTCGAACAGGTGTCCTGTGGTAGCAAGAGCTTTGCCTCTTCAAGGCGCTGACGAAGAACATGGGTGGCTTTCCCGGTAAACGCGCAAAATGCCACTGATAAGTCCGGATGTCGTTCGTTCAGGACCCAACGCAGTACCGAGGCGAGTGTTGTCTTGCCAGTCCCTGCGTATCCACCAAGCGTAATGGTTTGATCTTGGTTTGCCTTAAACCAGCGATAGAGCTCTTGCAGTGCTTTAGCTTGGTCAGGGGAGAGCTTCATGACAAAAAGCTAGTGACCGGTGCGAATCTGCCAGAGGCGATAGCGGTATAACAGTTTGCGGAATGGATGAACCCAGCGACCTCGTAAAACGAGAGAGCCAAATCGAAAGAATCCAGTTTCAAGGACGGTCACGAGCGCTGCACTGTATTGGCAGCGTGGTTCGAGGAGAGCTTTGCCTTGAGCGAGTCGTACGCAGTTTTGAAGCACGTCATGAGCCATCTGAAGGGCGAACTGTGCGTTCTTAGGAAACTTCATACCGTTCTGTTCAAAATTAATGGCATCCCCAGCGCCAAAGAGATGTTCATCCAGACGAAGGTGTGGATCTGGTTTGAGCGGTCCTACAGCAAACGCTGGCTGAATCGGTGGGGTCACGGCTTTGACGCCGGCAGCCCAAATTAAGGTTCCAAAGGGGAGCGTTGAATTGTCTGACAGTGTGACATGATCTTTTTCGACTCCTGTCACTCGAACGCCGCAACGAATATCCACCCCGCCTTTCCGAAGCACATCTTCACTGCCTTTACACAGCTCATTCGGGAAGCCGTAAAATAACAGATTATTTGATTCCACGAGACTGATTTTGATGAGGGGGAGAAGTGTCTCGAGGCCTTGGAACCTCGCGATATGTTGCAGGCGAGTTCGCATCGCTCCTAAAAGTTCAACGCCAGTTGGTCCGCCGCCCACAATCAAGAACGACAGGATTTTTTTGCGGTCTTCATCTGTCCACGTTTTGGATGCTTGTACCAGAGTTGTCTCGAGATGCTTGATGAGGCGTTCCACGTCGGCGAGCTGTTTTAAGGCGAACGACGCTTGTTCTAGACCCGGGATATCGAAAAAGTTCGCTTTCGCTCCCGTGGCGAGAACGGCCTGATCATAGGGAATCGCGATTATCTGACCATTCGGTTGGCGCGCCTCTACAACACGCTTCTCGCGATCGATGAGCTGAATGTTGCCTTGGATAAAACGAAACCCGCGTTGCAGCGCGAGGTTCGTTAAATCGAGCGTAAACTCATTCGGATCAAGATCGCCAGCTAGGCCGTTGATCAAGAGCGGGCTGAACGTAAACTGGGGCTCTTCTGATACCAGAGTAACTTCAAAGAGGTCAGCGTAGGTTGGGCACGCATGGGTTGCGATCCATGTACCGGCGAATCCACCCCCTAACACGACAAGCTTCTGTTTGGGCATGGAGGATAGTTTATACGCTTCCGTCACGGCTGGCGAAGAATTCTGTGGCACGCTTCATGCTGGGGAAGGTTCCAGCGTCTGACCAGAAGCCTTTCACGCGACGCGCATTCATTTTTCCTTTGCTTAGGTAGTAGTTGTTGACATCGACGATTTCCAGTTCTCCACGGCCTGATGGCTTGAGGGTTTTCACGATTTTGAAGACCTCGTTATCGTAGATATAGAGACCTGTCTGAGCCAGATTAGACTTTGGCTGCTTTGGTTTCTCCTCGATCGAGAGAACCTTGCCTTGGTCATCGATTTCCATAACGCCAAAGCGATGTGGATCTGGAACGGCTTTGTAGAAGGTTGTTGAGCCACCTTTAAAGCCTTGAATGTCCTCCTTAAACGAATCTTCGAAGATGTTGTCGCCTAAGATGACAGTTAAATGATCGTACCCCGCAAAGTCTTCAGCCATACCTACAGCCTGTGCAATACCCCCGGCCTGATCTTGGACGCGGTAGCTAATGCTGCAGCCATATTGGTTCCCGCTTCCAAGAAGTTTCACGAATTGGTGTGAGTATTCCGGACCGGTCACGATCAAGATTTTAGTGATACCTGCGTCGAGTAACGTTTGCAGCGGATACATCACCATCGGTTTGTTGTGGACCGGTAAGAGGTGCTTGTTCGTGACGCTCGTGAGTGGCGCGAGACGTGAGCCCATGCCACCGGCGGCAATCATACCCTTCATCTCGGGTACATGGCCGAGATGTGGCAGAACAGGTGGGATCACGGGTTGCTGAGACTGTACAGGGAGCTGAGATCCCTTCTTAAGCGCCGCGTAGCGTTCCATGGTGTCGCGAATAGCAATGCTGATCGGGCGCATGTGAATTCCGAGCTCAGCCAGACGAGTCGACTGAAGGATACATGTTGAGCGATTCTTGGCGGTCAATCCACGTTTTGCAAGCTCTTCATCGCCGATCCACTCACAGGTGTGAGTTGAGTCAACCAGATCTCGATAGAGCCCTAGCATGTCGCGATAACGCAACGCTCCTGGGTTTGTCGCGTGGAAGATGCCTGTACCGCCTTTTTCAATCAGTTCAATGATTACTTTGGCGAGATCTTCAACGATGGTGACACTGTTTTGAACGTCAATAACTTGTTTGTAGCTGGAAAGCTTTGTAATAAGGTTCTTTGGAGAAGCGACTGTATCGATTGGTAGACGAATACGGACAACAGATGTTTTTGGAAGTCGTCCTAGAATTAGGTCGACGGCATACTTCGTGCGTGAATAAAACGCCTCTGGATTTGTCGCATCTTCTTCTTTCCAGCCGAGTGGATCGGGTGGAGTGCCATAGAAGATACAGCCTGAAGACAGCTGTACTAGATGGACGCCTTTTTCTTGACAGACGTCTGCGAGCAATAAGGCTGCCACAGTGTTTGACTGGTACGTTTCGACTTGATGCGTTTCGCACCAGTCAACATTCGGTTTGCCGGTTTTTCCTGCCGCATTGATGATGGCGCGTGGCTTGAGACGATCGATTTCGGCGACGAGAGCGGCGCGGTCTTCAAGACGAGTCTTGCTAAGAATGCTGTTGGGGATGAGCTCCGCCAGTCGTGTTCCGAGGTAGCCTGCTCCAAAAATTAAAATGCCATTCGAAGTGACTGATCCGTTCGTGGTCGGAGGCGAAATGGGCGTATTCATCGTTCCACCCGTGATTGCGGCGAGGGTGGCGACCGGAAGGGGAGAGATTGCGGAGGTATTCACTGCCCCTGGTTGTGCCACGGCCGTAGGAGTAGTAGTTAAACTCAAATTCTGCTGAAAGTTGTTCATCTCGGCACGTTTTTTCTCCCAAAGATGCTCGACCCAGTTCGTGTGGCTGCGATACCAGTCGATTGTTTCCTGCATGCCACGGTGGAACTCTGCGCGTGTGTACACCGGTGCCCAGCCAAGCGAGCGAATCTTCGTGGCATCAATTGCATAACGGCGGTCGTGTCCTGGGCGGTCCGTGATGAATTCGATACGATCTGTTCCAAAACCCATGAGCTCAAGCATCATCTGCGTGATCTCGAGGTTGTTGCGCTCGTTGTCGACGCCAATGTTATACAACTCACCTGCCACGCCTTTTTGCAACAAAAGGTCCAACGCACGAGCGTGATCACGTACATGAATCCAGTCACGAACGTTTTTGCCGTCGCCGTACACAGGCACTTTTTCACCCTTCAAAAGCTTAAAAATGAAGAATGGGATGAGCTTTTCTGGAAACTGGAAAGGCCCGTAGTTGTTCGAGCAATGTGTTACGACTACTGGCACGCCATGGGTCATGTAGTACGCGCGGCACATCATGTCACCACCCGCTTTTGCCGCGGCATATGGCATGTTTGGGGTGATAGGCGTTTCTTCGGTAAAGAGCGTTGGTTCGCCAAGATTGAGCGATCCATACACCTCATCTGTAGAAACGTTGACGAACTTTTCAAGCTTATTCGCACGAACAGCGTCCAAAATCATTTGGACTCCGAGCGTGTTGGTCAGCACGAAGTCTTTGCAGCCGCCATGGATTGAGCGATCAACGTGTGTTTCTGCAGCGAAATTGATGACATGAGTGATCCCAAAGGTGCGAATTGTGTCATTCAAAACTTGCAAGTCGGTGATATCACCCTGGACGAATCGATAGCGACTATCTTGCGAAATATCGCTCAAATTCTCGAGGTTTCCGGCATACGTTAGTTTATCGAAGTTTACGATAAAGATATCCGCATGCGTTTCGAGCATGTGTCGTATGAAGTTCGAACCGATGAAGCCAGCGCCACCGCAGACGAGCAATCGCATAGGAATAAAAGAAGAAAGAAAAGTTGACGTGCCGTAGCCTAGATTGCTAGCGTTCAGACGTCATCAGGGTCGACCCTAGCAGCCTGAAACCACCTTGCCAACCCCGCCATGTCTCTGCGAGCAAGCTTTCTTTCGTCGCCTTCTCTAGAGGCTGACATTTCGACCATTACCATTGGGTATAATGTTCGAGATCTTACGGTAAAGAACATGGAAACCTTGCTTGAGAGCGAGGGGCCGATCCGTGTGCAGATCATCATGGTCGATAATGTATCTCAGGATGGGACGGCGGAGGCGGTAGAGGAGCGTTTTCCGCAAGTACAGGTCATTAAGAACTTCTATAACACGGGTTTTGCCCATGCGGTGAACCAGGGGATTGCCGCCTCGCGCGCGCGTCACGTGCTTTTGCTCAATCCAGACATGCGTGTGTCAAAAGAGGCCCTCGCGCAGATGGTGGCCTATGCAGATGCGCATCCGGAGGTGGGTGTTATTGGTGGAAAACTTGTCACAGAAGACGGTCGTCTAGTCCCCCATGTACGGCGTTTCCCAGATATATGGTCGCAACTCGCGATTATTTTGAAACTGCCACACTTTTTTCCGAAATTGCTCGCTCGTTACATGCAGGAGGACCTGGACGTGGACAAAGAACAAGATGTCGACTCCGTGCGTGGTTCGTTTTTCCTCATGACGCGTACGGCGCTCGAGAAATTCGGCTGTCTCGATCCAAGCTACTTCATTTTCTTCGAGGAGGTTGATTTTTGTCGCCAAGTCATCGAAAAAGGTTTGAAAGTGCGCTATGTACCTTCCATTACGGCTATCGATTACGTAGGGAGAAGCTTTAAGCAACGCACACGTTATTGGAGTCAAAAGCAGTTTACGAAGTCGATGGTGCAATATTTTCAGAAATGGCAGCCCAAGTGGCAGAGTTGGTTGCTTCGTATTGCCCGTCCTCTTGGCTTGGGAAGTCTGTGGCTCGTTGATCGATGGCGTGAGATTCGTTCGCGTTCTGTGATGAAGCCGCTGCCCTAAGGGAACTGTATGCCCAAGATCGCCATTCAAACACCATTTTATCGAAGCTCAGCTTACCTGCCGATGCTTCTAAAGAGCTTGAAAGCACAAACAGTCACGGATTGGGTGTACTACTGTTGTGAAAACTCCGGTGACGAGGAGGAGCGAAAAAAAGTAGCATCGATTATTCAGGAGAGTGGATTGCCGGTGGTGTTATCAGAAAGCGCGACCAACTTGGGTTTTGCGGGTGGTCACAATGCACTGATGCAAAAGCATGACGCGGACTATATTTTATTATTGAACGAAGATGCTTATCTTGCGCCGGATCATTTGGAGAAATGTTTGAAGCGTTTTGAGCAGGATCCGGAAACGGGAGCAGTTGTCGGCATCGTCTATCGTTGGACGGCGCCGGTAGATCAGCAAGAGGTTGTTGGTCCAGATACGTTTATCGATACGATCGAGCTTGACTATCGTTGTCTTGCGAATGTGGTTGATCGTGCAGCGGGGAAGCAGCGTAAAGAGGTCGAAGAGCTTCTACGGGAGCCACGACGCATTATGGGCGTGTCAGGCGCTGTGTGCATGATCAAGCGAAGCGCGGCTGAAGCGGTCTCTCCTGAAAAATTGCTCTTTGATCCAACTTTTTTCATGTACCGCGAAGATGTTGATCTCGCTATTCGTCTGCATCGCAAAGGGTTTCATGCTTGGTTTGATCCAAGTATTTTAAGTTTTCATCGTCGAACCATTAAGGCGCCGAAAGGGATTTATGCACGCATTCTAGACGAACGAAAGCGTCCGCCGCATCTGCGCGAAGTGATGTTTCGCAACCAGTGGAAGCTATATATCTATCATTTGTCTTGGAAATTAAGTCCGAAAGATTTGGCGCGGTCGTTTGTGCACGAGCTGGTACACTTAGCCTTTATCTTTGTATCATCACCGGCAGTGTTTGTGCGTGGTGTGGCATCTATTATTCGTGCGTGGCCAGATGCCTGGCGTCGCCGCCGTGCCTTAAAACAACTTGGTTTCGAACATCACGTTATCGCTTAATGCTATGCAACAGCTTCCAAAGATTGGCATCATTTATCTAACATATCCTTACGCAAAGTGGGAGTTAGATATCAATCGCTGCCTTACCTCCCTTGAAAAAGTGAATTACCCCAAGGATCGCTTGGAGCTGATCTGTGTGGAGTCGAAGGGCAAGATTGATTCAATCAAGAGCTGGTTTGAACAAACCTGGATGCCAAAGTCTGGCAAAGAACTTCCGCGTATTAGTTATATCTACAACGACGAATGGATTGGATTTTCAGGAAATAACAATCTCGGCTATCAAAAAGCGAAAGAACTAGGCTGTGAATTAGTGCACTTAACGAACGAAGATACGGATGTCGATCCAGATTATTTATTGCGAGCGGTTGAGCGTCTTCAAAAAGATGACAAGGTTGCTTGTGTTCAATCATTGATCTTGCTTGGCGAAGAGCGCGATAAGGTGAACACGGTGGGTAATGCGTTCCATTATCTTGGTTTTGGATACTCACGTGGCTATCGTTGGACGAAGGATCAAGCGATGAATTTTTTTCAGGAAGAACGCAAAACGAATCCGGATTTGGAAATTGGCTATGCTTCTGGTGCCGCGGTGCTGGTTCGTATATCGGCGTTAAAAGATGAACCGCTGTTTGATGAAAAATTCTATTCGTATCATGAAGATACGGATCTTACGATGCGTTTACGTTTGCGTGGACTGAAAACGGTGGTCGAGCCTTCATCTGTTCTTTGGCACTACTACGAGTTTGGAAAGAATAGAATGAATTATTATTGGATGGAAAAGAATCGCTCGATTCTGATCTGGATGTACTATCGCTGGCCGACCTTAGTACTGCTTTTCCCGATGTACCTTGTGATGGATCTGGCTGTGCTGCTCTTTTCCGTGAAAGGGGGCTGGGCGGATCTTAAACTGAAGGTCTACAAAGATTGGTTCTCTAAGGACTATCGAGCATGGCTCTACGAGCGTCGTAAGTTGATGCAGGGGATGCGTACGGTCTCGGATCGCGAATTCCTGAAACCCGTCATTGCCGATATCTCTTTCCAGGAAGAATCGGTGAAAAACCCCCTTTTGGACTACGTGGGCAACCCAATTTTGAAGGCTTATTGGGCCGTTGTTCGCCGTCTCATCTGCTGGTAAAGCCGGTCTTTAAGCCAAAACCTTGCGTTTAACCAGGTGTTCTGCTAATCTTTCGCCCATTATGAAGGCCGCCATCCACCCAACCTACCACTCAAACGCTACCATCGTGTGTGCTTGTGGAAACACGTTTCAAACGGGATCCACTGTGAACGAAATTCACGTTGAATTGTGTTCCGCTTGCCATCCATTCTATACGGGTAAGCAGAAGCTTATCGACACTTCACGCCGTATTGAGAAGTTCCAAGAGAAGGCTGCGAAGGTCTCGACACAGACAACCGGCAAGAAAGCCAAGACGGCCAAGCGCACAGCTCAGAAGGATGCCAAAAAGGCGGCCAAGGCAGAAGCTCAGGCTTAGCAGGTTTCAAAACACCGGTGGGTTTTCGTATTCCAAGCTTCGGCTCGGTGTGCGAGAATCGTCGGTGTTTTTCGTTGTAAAAAATTTCGTACGTTGATCATCTCTATGGCCAAATTTACTGAACAAGCCAAGAAAGCCTTGGCGGCAAAAACCGAAGCGGAAGCACGGATGGCGGATCCGGGCTTACTTGCGGATCAAAAAGCCTACAAGGAGGCATCTATCCAATATCGCCACGCCGAAGAGTTGGCTGAGGTGGCTCACGCGTATCTTTCTCTCGAAGCGGCGTTGCATGATGCGGAGGAGGCGATCAAGTCAGATGATGCGGACATGAGGCAGATGGGGGAGGCTGAACGTGTTTCATTACAGCCTAAATTTGCGGTAGCGGAAGAAGAGCTGGAACTATTGCTCATTCCTCCAGATCCGATGGATGCGAAGGACGTTATCGTTGAAATTCGAGCGGGTGCGGGTGGTGATGAGGCAGGCCTCTTTGCGTTTGATATTTTGCGCATGTACACGCGTTTTGCGGAACGTCAGGGTTGGAAACTATCGCTTTTATCTGAGTCGCGTAACGAACAGGGCGGTTACAAAGAAGTGGTATTTGGAATTACTGGAGTAAGCGTGTACGGGTGGATGAAATTTGAATCGGGCGTGCATCGTGTACAGCGCGTTCCAGCCACCGAAAAACAAGGCCGTGTACACACTTCGACGATCACGGTCGCTGTCTTGCCAGAGATTGAAGAGACGGAAGTTCAGATTGATATGAAGGATGTTCGTATCGATACATTTTGTGCCGGAGGAAAAGGTGGGCAGTCGGTGAATACGACGTATTCAGCGGTGCGTTTAACGCACATTCCTACGGGGATTGTGGTGAACTGCCAGGATGAGCGTTCACAGGTTCAGAATCGTGAACGTGCGTTCACGGTGTTGCGTGCGCGTATTTGGGAAAAAGATCAAGAGAAAAAGCGAGCAGCTCTTGAGGCGGAGCGTCGTTCACAAATTGGGAGCGGGGATCGTTCAGAAAAGATCCGCACCTATAATTATCCGCAAGATCGCATCACGGACCATCGCATTAAAAAAACCTGGCACAATATTCCCATCATTTTAGATGGAGATTTAATGGAGGTGTTCAAGGCACTTAAGACGGGGAAGCAGGGGGCGGACGAAGAAGGGGAGGAGTGACAAGATATTTTCTTTGTGAGAGCCAAAAAAGCGCTAAATCTTGACAAAAGTGCGCTTTTTTGGCTATTATACGCTGTTATTCTCGTTTCTGAGATGGACTGGCCTTTGGCTTGGTTCTCTGGAAATTGATGGGTAACACCTTACAATCTGCTCTCCTCCTCATGAGGTTCGCTGCACTGGATGAAGATCCAGCTGTTCTGCGTATCCACGAGTTCAACGAGTTTCTGAGGTCTCGCAACCCGCAACGCCCTGTCGAAGGGCTTCACGTTCCGGCGCTTCCAAGCGTCGAGAGAGGATCCAGCGCCATGAAGTTCAAGGGAATGTTGTTTGCCGCACTGATGTGCGGCGTCGGCTGTTCTGATCCCTTTACGGGCCAGACACCGACCGAGCTCTCGGAGCGCCTGCGCGACGCGGCCCCGGTGGACGGCGCGCCCGACGCGACGCCCCCGGCTGATCAGCCGATGGGCGACGTCCAGGTGGCAGACGGCGACGATGTGGTCCGGCCCGACGTTCCTGCGCCCGACGCGGCTGATGGCTCGATGCCCTCGGACGCCGACGATGCGGCCGTGGACGTCACGGACGGTGGTGCCCCCACCGACCGCGGCACGCCCACCGACACGCTCGACGTTCCGACGCCCGACGTGCCCGTGGATATGGGCGTACCGGACACCGGTGTGGATGTTCCCGCGCCGATGGACGTCACGGACGGTGGTGCCCCCACCGACCGCGGCGACACCGACGCCGGTACCGATGCACCGACGGACGAGCCTCCGGCCGCCGATGTCCCCGACGCGGGGCCGGCGGACACGGGTATGGACGTGCCGGTCGACACCGGGCCCATCTGCCCCATCGGGCAGCGGGCCTGCACTGGCGGCGTTTGCCGCGCGATCGCGACCGACCTCGCCAATTGTGGGGCCTGTGACCGCACGTGCCCGTCGTACATGAGCGCCACGTCGACGTGCGTGTCGGGAGTGTGCGGCTTCACGTGCAACACGGGCTTCGCGAGCTGCGACAGTGACGACGGAAACGGCTGCGAGACCAACACGCGCACGAGCGCCGCTCACTGCGGCATGTGTAACCGGGCCTGTGCGAGCGGCTCGGTGTGTGTGGATGGTGTATGTACCGCGATGTGTTCCTCGCCGCGCACCCAGTGCGGCATGGACTGCGTCGACACGTCGACCAATGTCGCGCACTGCGGCCGATGCGACAACGCATGCGCGTTCGCGAACGCGGCGAGCGTGTGTATGGCGAGCACGTGCGTCATCGGCACGTGCAACACGGGCTTCGGCGACTGCGACGGCAACGCGTTGAATGGCTGCGAGGCGGACCTCCGCATCTCCCGCTCTAACTGCGGGAGATGCGGTACGTCGTGCCCTTCGCCAGCCAACGCGGTCAGCGCCTGCACATCGAGCGTCTGCGGCTTCACGTGCAACACGGGCTTCGGCGACTGCGACACCAGTCGCACCAACGGCTGCGAGACCAACACCTCGACCAGTGCACTGCACTGCGGCGCCTGCGGCAACGCGTGCGCTTCGGGGGTTTGCGCGGCCGGGGTTTGCGCGCCGCTCGTGATGCCGGTCTTCGAGATCGTGTACCAACACGCCGAGATCACCGGGATCCGAGCGCGGATCGTTAACGGATCGTCCCCGAACTACGTTGGGGCGTTCGTAGACAACCCGTGCCTGCCGCCGATCTCGTCGGGGCGTCGGTCGTGCAGAATCGACCTGCGCCGCCTCCAGATCCCGAACTCCGAGACGCCGTCGGCGCTCTTCACGAGCACCGGCGACTGGCGTGGCGGCTACGGCATCGAGGGGATCTTCCTCGGGGCCGGCGGTGCGCCTGTCTGTACGGGGTCCGACTGCCGTCTCCCCGGCGGCACGGTCTGCGGCGCGGGTACCGCGTTCTCCTGCGCGAGTGTCCTCTGTAACGCTAGCGCAAGCCCGATGAACTCGGCGCTCATCCGCTACGAGATGATGTACCGCGGGGCCGGCTACGGATTCCGTATCGCCGGCAGCGACCTCGGCCTCCTGGTCTGCCCGACCAGCTGAGGTTAAGAACGAGGAGGGTGAAGTAGAGCAACTCTCCTGATCCGGGCCCGGGTGGTGTACGCACCATCCGGGCCCGCGATGCGTTTTAAAGCCTTCGAGACATCCGTTTTTCCTTACTTCTTGCCAAAAAAAGTGTCTTTCGATATAGTCTGGCCACCTTAATTCATCTTCTCGCGTTTCAATAACAATCCCTACACCCTCCTTGTTTGGCCGTTCGGGCGAAACGTGGTGTAGCGAAACGTGAGAGTAAAGGAGACTTGTATGCCTATTATCCCTTCCGTGGTTGATCTTCTTCAGGCTGGCGCTCACTTTGGACATCAATCGTCCAAGTGGCACCCAAAAATGAAGAAGCACTTGTTTGGTGCGAAGAATGGAATTCACATTATTGATCTTGAGCAGACACGTACGATGCTCGATGCAGCGCTTAGCTATGCCAAGAAAACGGCCTTGCGTGGGGGTTCCATCTTGTTTGTTGGAACCAAGAAGCAAGCTGTGGCGTCGATCGAAGCAGCGGCCAAGGCATGTAACATGCCCTATGTCACCAACCGCTGGTTGGGTGGAACGCTTACAAACTTCACCAGCGTGTCTTCACAGATCCGCAAGTACAAAGATTTGAAGCGTCGTCAGGAAAAAGGTGAACTTGCCAAGTACACCAAGTTTGAACAGCTCAAGTTGAACGAAGAAATTAAGCTCTTGGAAGTAAAATTCGGTGGTGTGCAAGACGTCATCCGTATTCCAGATGCGATCTTCGTGTTTGACATTCGCAAGGACAAAACAGCGGTTGAAGAATCTGTTCGCCGTGGTGTGAAGGTCATCGCTCTTTGCGACAGCAATGTGAATCCAACGGACATCGACTTCCCAATTCCGTGTAACGATGATGCGGCCAAGACGATCAAGCTTATGGCGGATCTCATGGCAGCGGCGATCAACGAAGGCCGTCAGGAATGGGAGAGTGCTCGTGCTCGCTTGGGAGGTGCCCTCGTGAAACCCTTGGCGAAATAGTTCTGAACGGCTTCAAGGCGTGAATTCGTACATTTATTCTTCGTAATAACGTATTATTGTATGGCTGTTGATGCAAAGATGGTTGTTGAGCTGCGCAACCGTACGGGTGCCGGCATGGTGGATTGTAAGAACGCGTTGGATGAGGCGGCGGGTGATATGGATAAGGCCATCGAGGTCTTGAAGAAAAAGGGGGCCATCAAGGCCGCGAAAAAGAGTGCTGAACGTCAGGCGACGGAAGGGTTGGTCGCGACGTATGTGCACCACAACGGGAAGTTAGCTGCGATGGTTGAGCTCGCCTGTGAAACGGACTTCGTCGCTCGCACGGATGAATTCAAATCATTGGCACAGGACTTGGCCTTGCAGGTGGCTGCTATGGACCCGATGTATGTAAGTCCAGAGATGATTCCTGTCGAAGAAGTTGAAAAGAAGCGCAACGAATTCTTGGCCGAGCTCGCCGAAGACAAGAAACCAGAAGAGATTAAGCAGAAGATTGTCGAAGGGAAGCTTAACAAGTGGTATTCAGAGGTCTGTTTGACCAAGCAGTCTTTCATCAAGGATGAAGATAAAACGATCGAGCAGATCTTGAACGAAAAGATCGCCAAGATCGGCGAAAAGATCGCTCCAACACGCTTCATGCGCATGCAGATGGCGGCGCCAGCAGCTACCTGTTGATAAGGGAAGCGAGTCTCAAGGATGTGTGAGAAAGAGTCGACTACGAGTCGGCTCTTTTTCGTATCTGCGCTATACTAAGCGCATGAAACGTTCGTACCTTGTTATTGGAGGATTCATGATCCTGCTCTGCGTGATCATGCGTTACGCCTTGTGGCAAGCTGAGCGTGTAGAGCCTACGCACCTTTCTTCGGATACGGGTCAGGAATTGATCGGAGTTGGATCGGTGTATGCCACGAGCACAGTCCTCTATGCTTCATCCACGTTAGGGGTCACATTCCGTACGCCTGCAGACGGCGAGTTTACTTGGCGGGAGATTGATGCCCCTCCAGAGCCAGGTCTGACCCGTCTCTTTTTTGGTGAGTTAAGAGGCATAGTTGCGGAAAAAGGCGAGTGTCGTGCCAGGGTAAGGGGCTATATATCTGACTTGAGTGGGCTCAACGGAACGCAGGAGTCTTTTTTTGAGGTTATGACCAACGGCAGAGTGCTTGTGGAGACAGATAATAAAACATTGTGTGGTGCATCGTTGGTTATGGAGGTCGGTGGCGGCGTGCAGGCGACCTACCATTCATTCCCGCATGCTGGACCGGCTTTTGCGAATCTGAGTGATGAATTGCGCGCCTGTCCAAGTTTTGACCTTTCCGCGCCGGGAAAAATGAGTACTACAACATTCTATGGGTTTGGATTAGGTGGTACGTCGTATTTTGCGGAGGGTGGAGCGAGTCCCTGCTTGGTCTACCGCAATGCCTTTCGGGCGAATTCGAAAAAAGCGGATCACCTCATTGCGTATGAGCGACATGGTGTGGGCACATTCACTCTGGAGCAGCCCATTGGTTGGGTTGATCTTACGAAGCAATCCTATCTGTCATTTTTTTCGCCGGGCGCAGAGTATGTGGGGGTATCCCCGGATCGTCTATTCGCTATTCGTAGCATCGGTTCAATGTTGAAAGATCAAGAGACGGATGCGGTCGAGGTCTATGATCTGCAAGCCGGAAAAGTCATAAAAGCACTGACCTACCTTCCAGCTGGATGGATTATCGGAGCGCAGGCGCAGAGCTCGTTCGCGCCTGATACATCTGAGGTTGTGACGTGGAAGTCGGGCCGCCGCCTCGATCTCCAGATCAAGCGGGCGAGCGATCGTCAGAATGCTGATGCTCCAAGTCGGGTCTATCCTATCGCTTACTAATCATCATTTTATGAAACCATTACGCATTGCTATTAACGGGTTCGGACGTATCGGTCGCCACGCGCTTAAAGCCGCACTCATTCATCGTGGAATCAAGATCGTTGCCATTAACGACCTCACCGACACTAAAACGTTGGCGCACTTGCTCCGTCACGATACGGTATATGGTCCATTCGATGGAGATGTCGAGGGAAAGCCAGGTCGTTTGGTGGTGAATGGTCAGACGATTGTGGTACTCGACAAGAAGGAGCCGAAGGATCTGCCTTGGAACGTACTTGATATCGACATTGTGCTGGAGTGTACGGGTCGTTTTACGAGCTACGATGGAGCGTCTGGCCATGTCGCGGCAGGTGCCAAGCATGTGATCATTTCTGCGCCCGCAAAAGGTGAAGGTGTACCGACGCATGTCATGGGCTTGAATCAAAAATCGGCGAAGAAATCCGTCATCGTGAACAACGCGAGCTGTACGACAAACTGTATTACACCAGTAATGGCGGTGCTCCAAGAAGCCTTCGGGATCAAGCGTGCCATGATGACTACGGTCCACTCGTACACGGCGAGCCAGGTGTTGCAAGATGCGCCGTCTAAAGATCTGCGTGAAGCGCGTGCTGCCGCGGCCAATATCGTGCCAACGACCACCGGTGCGGCGATTGCTACGACTCAGGTGATTCCTGAGCTCGAAGGCTTATTCGATGGGTTATCTGTACGCGTCCCAACGCCTGTTGTGTCTTTGTCGGACATCACGGTGTTACTAAAGAAAAAGACGACGGTCGAAGCGTTGAATGCTGCCTTTGTGAAAGCGTCGAAACAAGCACGTTGGAAGGGGATTCTCGAAACGACGGATGAACCGCTTGTGTCATCTGACTTCATTGGAAATCCAGCCTCAGCGATCGTGGATCTTGGATTGACGCGTGTCATTCAAGGCGATTTTGTGAAGGTGGTGGCTTGGTATGATAATGAGTGGGCGTATGCCAATCGGTTGGTTCAAATGGCCTTGGAATTCCAGCAATGAACCTGCACGCAGCAAGTTGGAAAGAACCCATTCTCGAAGGCGTCTTTTGGCTGCTCGTGCTGCTTAGCGCGGGTCTCGTGGGTGTGGGTTTTGTGAACGCCTGGTTCGTATTCATTTTAGTGGGCGTCATCGCTTTACTAGTCTTCTTGTACGGTGGTTTCGTTGAGCCGCGACTCGTACGTGTTACGAAGTACCGCTTGGCGAACACTTCAACGAGCGAGTCGCAAAAAACACTGCGTATTGTGTTCTTGTCAGACCTCCATGCAGGTATGCGGAAGCAGGCCGGGTTTTATAAAATGGTGGCAGACCGTGTAGCTGCGCTCAATCCGGACATGGTGATCTTGGGTGGCGATCTGGTGAATGAGCGAACGAAAGATGTTGAGCAGATCGCATCGATTCTCCAGCTCAAGTCGCCGCTAGGCGTTTGGTTTATCTTAGGGAATCACGATTTCTTGGATGATCCAAAGGAGCTGGTGAAGTATGTCTTAAAGCGCGGCGCACGTAATCTCACGAATCAATCGCTTACGTTTAACGTGGGAGATGGTCGTCCTCTTGAGATTATAGGTCTTGATGACTCTTGGTACGGCTCGCCGGATATGTCGCTCCTTGAAAGGCCAAGGCAGGGGGTGCGTCTCTTGGTGACCCATGAGCCTGACTTGCTGCTTGATCTGCCAGAAAATTGTGCAGACATGATTCTGCTGGGTCATACGCACGGAGGTCAGATTCGTTTGCCTGGGTATGGGTCGGTGATGGTCCTGCCGCAGTCAGTTCCACAGTCCTATGATCAAGGCGAAAAGATCTGGAGAAACATGCGCGTGATTATTTCTCGTGGCTTGGCTGAGACGTTGGTGCGCGCTCGATTAGGCGTGCGTCCAGAGATCGTCTTGCTCGAAGTTGGGTAGATTTGCACCTCCGTAGAGAATCCGTTAGCCTAGATGAACTATGAAAGGCATTAACCTCTATCATCAAGTACCTTGTGGAACGCCAGACACGTTTAACGTGGTGGTCGAAGTCGTACGTGGGACATCTAACAAGATTGAATACGACGAGGAGGGTGGCTACTTCAAGCTTGATCGTGTGTTGCACCAGTCGACCTTTTATCCGTTTGACTACGGCTTCATTCCGCAGACGCACTCGGGTGATGGCGATGCGATGGATGTCTGTCTTTTGCTTACGCATAACACCTTTCCAGGTTGTGTGGTGAAAGCGCGGGCGATTGGTTTGCTGCGTACATCTGATCAGGATGGATCGGATGACAAGATCATCGCAGTGCAGGTGTCGAAGGTCGATCCACGTTTTGAAGAGATTCAAACAATCGAGGATCTTCCAGCGCACGTCCGTGAAGAGTTCTTGATCTACTTCAAAGAATACAAGAAGCTTGAAAAAGCGAAGTACGACAAGATTGTGATCGAGGGCTGGAAGGACATCGCGGAAGCCAAGGCGGCAATCCAGAAATCGATGGATGCCTATCAGGCGAATCCAGGGCACGCGGTGTAATCAAAAGTCGCGTTCAATTGAAGGGTTAAGAAAACTCCCGGCTTAAGCCGGGAGTTTTCTGTGGTGGGCGTGGATGGAGTCGAACCATCGACCTTTACATTATCAGTGTAATGCTCTAACCAACTGAGCTACACGCCCGTATTCGCTTGTTCTTTCGCGGAACTAAAATACCGGATACCAGGAGCCTTGGCAAGATAGTGCCGAATCTAGCCAAATAGCTCCTGTTTCAGACGCTTTTTCGTGTCGATCCCTTTATCGCTTAGAACGGCTTTCACCTGTTCCATAAAGGCTTCTGGGCCACACATCAAGAACTGCATGTTTGGATCATCCACTATGCAGTGCTTATCGAGCATCGCCTGATTGAAACGTCCGACCTCGCCCTTCCATTCACTGGAGATGTCGCCGCCCGTGAGCGTGCATACCGCCTTGAATTTGGGCGACTGCAAAGCAAAATCATCCAATTCTTCAAAGAAAACAGATTCTTCGATAAAACGATTAGAGTAGAACAGGATCATGTCGATGGGTAGCTGCTTGGCTAACACCTCCCGAATCATGCTGCGAAAGGGCGCGATGCCGATTCCACCGGCAAACATAACCATGGCGGGTGCGTTTTCTGGCAGTGTGAAGACACCGAACGGGCCTTGAATACCGACTACATCACCCGGCTGCAGCTGTCCGGCGCGCTTGGTGAAGTCTTTTTCGATTTTGATAGCGAGCTGAATCTGTTCTTGTGATTCGCTAGGCGCTGAAGCGATCGAAAACGCGGCTCGTCCCCAGGAGCTTCCATCATTATTTAAGAGATGAAGATATACCCATTGACCAGCCAAAAATTTAAGCGGAGCACCCTGTTCCGCGGAAAGTTTCAGTGTGAAGACATTGAGGCTTTCCCAAACTAGCTCTTGGACAACGTAGCGATTGACTTGCAGGACAGGAGGGACGTTCATAGGGAATGACACGAGTCTAGCACACTAGAAGTTCACCGGGATGTTGAGGATGTGGATCGGAGAACCATCTTTGGCGGAAGATTCGTAGAAGCGCAGCGTGCCGTTCGTATAGCCTACGGGGATCGTGATGGCTTGAGACAGGTTGAATGTGCCCGGCTGGCCAATGTCAGGAGCGGCTGCCATCAGGGTTCCTTCGGCGATGAGCTGGTTGGCTGGTCCAAGAAGGCTCCACTGGAAAGTGCTCTCAAAGGCGATGGCGGTTCCGGAAGCTACAATGGGCGAAGTAATGTGCCTATTTACGAGCGACCGGGGGACGCAGATGAAATTCTGTGGATCGCAAACGTAGCCCGTTGGACGTGACTGAACGGTCGGTGGTGTTTCTGGGAAAATTGGGGCGATTGGCGTGCTGGTCGGCGTAGGGGCGGTTTGTGTGGTCGTTGCAGGTGTTGGGCTTGGATTTGGAGTAGCTGAGGGGGGAGTGGCACATCCGGCTCCGAGCAATGTCACACAACTCAGAATAGCTGCGTAGGAGAGAATGGATGGTATGTAACGCATATTGCTTCCAGTATACTATACTTCTGTTATGCGAACTCTCCGTTCATTAACCGGCTTAAAGCTGAGTCCTGGGACCCGTGTTTTGGTGCGTGTTGACTGGAATGTCCCATTGGAAGGTGGTTTAAAACCAGAAAACTCACTCAAAATTGATCGCTCGCTTGAAACGATTCGTTGGCTGCAGTCCAAGAAGGCGATTGTGATATTGCTGACACATTTGGGTCGTCCAGAAAGACCAGATCCAGCCTTTTCGACAGCGATGCTTGTGAAGTTATTGCAGCGTGAACACGGTTTGGTACTCACGCATCACGCCGAGCGTGTATCTGTAGCAAAGGAGCGAGCGCGTTTGGAAGAAAAGCTTGAGGCTGCCCTGCCTGGTTCTGTACATCTTTTGGAAAACGTTCGATTTGAGCCTGGTGAAGACAAGAATACGCTCGCCCTGGCGAAAGCATATGCGTCTTTAGGGGCGGCATTTATTAACGATGCGTTCGCTTCTTGTCATCGTGCGCACGCGTCAGTGGTTGGGATCGCGCGTCAATTGCCAGCCTACGCGAGCAAGGCACTTATCGAAGAAGATAAAGCGCTCTCCAAGCTTCTTGCGAGCAAGTCACGACCGCGTTTAGCGGTGGTTGGAGGTCTGAAGCTCTCGACTAAATTGCCACTGTTGCGCGTGTTGTTGGAAAAATTCGATCATGTGCTGATTGGTGGAGCGATGGCCAGCACAATTCAGGCGGCAAGTGGTCAGGCGGTGGGAAGTTCCTATATAGAAGAGTCGACTTTTAAAGAGGTTAAGCGTTTACGACCCCATCCTAAACTCGTGTTACCGCAAGATGTGATCGTAGCGCATGCCAAGAATCTCAAAAAATATCGCACGGCCACCTGGGAGGACATTCAAAAAGAGGAGCGTGTGGTGGACGTCGGACCAAAGACGTTGAAAGTCTGGGGCAAGCTGATTGCAACCGCGAAGGTCTTGGTTTGGAACGGGCCGGTCGGGTTCTTCGAGGTGCCGGTGTTCGGGGCTGGTTCACGGTTTGTGGCGCGTGCAGTCGGAGCCCGTTCTAAGGGTCGGGCCTACGGTGTCGCGGGTGGCGGTGAAACGCTTTCTGCGATTCGTGGGGTGAAAGTAGAGAGTTGGTTTGATCATCTTTCGACGGGTGGAGGGGCCATGCTTGAATACCTGACGAATGAGGGTGATCTGCCGGGTTTTACTCCGTTACGCGATAAATAATTCATTATTTTTTCAACCCCTTATCTTGTTTGTAAATAATATGCCTTCTCTTTCATCTTCTCCTCAACCTATGTCCCACTCTAAACCGCTCGTGATTGTTGGTGTGATTGTGCTGTTAGCCTTGTTTGGATTCTTGGTCGCAAAAACACGTAACGAAGTTGCGACGTATCGTACGATCGGTCGTCCAGCTGATGTGCGTGACACCTTCACGATCGAAGGCGAAGGAAAGGTGTCTGGCACACCAACGTTGGCTGAAATTTCTTTTGGTCTCTTGAGTGAAGGCTTGGACGTCGGCAAATTACAGCACGAAAATACCCAGAAGGTGAATGCGATGATTGCAGCCGTGAAGCAGCTCGATGTGGCTGAGAAAGATATTCAGACAAGCCAGTACTCGATCAGCCCGCGTTATGACTATAAAGACGGCGCCACGAAATTGATCGGCTATCAGGTTTCACAGAGCCTAAGCGTGAAATTACGTGACCTATCGAAGATCGGTGATGCGTTGACGCGTATTGGCCAACTCGGTGGAAATCAGGTGAATGGTCCTACCTTCACGATTGATGATCCGAGTATGTTGAAACAGGAGGCGCGTTTGAAAGCCTTGGAGGATGCACGTAAAAAGGCGGAGGCGCTGTCAGGTGTTTTGGGTGTGAAAATCGGACGTGTCGTTACGTTCAGCGAGTCGGCTGGTGGCTACCCACAACCAATGCCGATGTATCGCGCTGTTGAAGCGATGGATGCGTCTGCTGGTGCCGCGGCTCCTTCCATCCAGAGCGGTTCATTGGATGTGATGTCGAATGTGTCCGTGACGTTCGAAGTCCTCTAGAAAAAGTCTTGTCTCACAGTTGAAGACGCGAAGCGCGAATACAATCCAGCGCCCGACCGAGAGTCTCCAGAGAGATGGCTCGGCGGGCGCTGTCTTGTGTGGGAGTGAGACCCACGCATGTCTTCTTCTCGTTCACGTCCGCCGTGGCGGGGAAGGGCGAGAAGGGGAAGGGGCGAACTTAGCCGCGGCCTAGTCGGCGCGGCAGAGCAGGCTGCACTCGATGCCGGGGCTGGTGCAGCCTTCGGCTCGGAGGTTCGGGAAGTACTGGTCGTACCCGAGCCTGTGCGGCATGTTCGGGTCGATCGCACCGTTGGCCCCAGTGAAGGAGCCGTACGACCGGCAGCGCGGCTCGTTGTTTGCGACCGGTACGATCGTCGGCTGCTGGGGCGGTGCGACCGGTGTCGGTGCCACGGGCGGCGGAGCCGACGGGATGACCGTGGGAACCGCCGTGGGTTGTTGTGCGACCACCGTCGGTCGCACCCAGATCGGCACGCCCGCGTTGGGGTTGCGGTTCGCGCGGCGCTGAGCCGCCGCGCGCTCGTTCCGCTGTCGCGCCTCATTCTGGTGCTTGAGGTACTGCTCAGCGATCCGGCCACCGGGCCAGGCCGCCTCACCGCCGCGCATGCGGGCCCAGAACTGGAGCCCAGTGACGACGAGCGCCCCAACGAGCAGGACGGCGAAGGCGAGACCACCGATCTTCCACCCATTGCGGGGCGGAGGCGGCGGGTCGCTGTCGAACGAGCCGTCATCGTCCATGCTCCTGTTCGTCCGGAGCTTGTGCCACGGATCATCGTCCGCGCTGTTCATCGCGAGCGCGTCCGGGTGCGGGGCAGCGAGCTCAGTTCCCGTCCTACGCTCCTCCGGCGGCATCCAGCGCGAGCTCACAACCGGCGCCGCCGGGGCGGGTGCCAACGGGGCCGCCGGCATGGGCGGCTTCGGGAGCGGTCCCATGCCCAGCTCCTCCGGCAGTTCGTGCTGGGGAGCCGGAGCCTCGGCCGTCACGGCCATCTGGCTCCGGGTCGGAGCGGGGGCGGGCGTCCCGGGAGCGCGCATCTCCACGCGCACCGCTGCCGCGGGAGCCGGGGGTCGCGGAAGTGGCGAGTTGGGCCTGGGCGGCGGAGGCGGCGGGGGTGCCGCCGCCGCGCCCTGAGCCGTCGGACGTTCCGACGGGAGGCGAGGCGGCGGTACGGAGGGCGTGGCCGAGGTCGTCGGTGCGGGCGGGGGCGGCACGCTGAACAGCGCCGCACCCTTCGCCGCGCCTCGTCTGGTCCTGGGCGGCGCCTCGCGCCGCGCCGCGCCCTCGTTCGGAACCAGCGATGGCGACACGGGGAAGGGGGAGGGCGGCAGGGTGTCGTCCGCGTCCTCTACCACCTCAATGAGGACGTCATGTCCGTCCTCGCCCTCTGCCACGAGGTGTCCCGCGGGGGCGCCGGGGTCGGTGCCCTGCGCGAGGTCGCCCTCGGTGAGCGGCGGATGCGCCGCGTCGTGCGGCTCCTCCGCGCCCTGCGCCGCGTCGAAATCGATGAAGCCCGAGACCTCCAGCACGACGGGCGTACCGTCGTGCATGGTCTCGGGGCCACGCGGCGCCGGCTGGAAGGCGCGGCGTGCCCGCTCGTCCTCCGGGAGCTCGTCATGCTCCAGCCCCTTGAAGATGTCGGGGTTGGATCCGCTACGGCGATGCGGTGCAGTCGGTTCGTTGTCGCTCAAGTCTGTACCCTCCCTTCAGGGGGTGTGTGAGTGGTGGACTAGTCTCGCGACCCGTCCCCGGTGGTTGGTGCTCGACGTACGCCTCTCCATCTCCAGGTTTGAGATGGTATGAAAAGAACAACCTGTTTCTGGATTGGCGTCCAATGGGTGATCCTCTCGATAGATGCGTCCGTGGACGGTCTACGAGAGGAACCGGCCATCTTATCCAAATTTTGCCTAAAAAGTCAATAGAATAGAGTCGTTTTCTTGACAAAAAAGCTGTTTTATACTATATTATCCGGTCCTTTCGTCCTCCATACAACCAGTTCAGTGAATAGCTGAGTGTTTGCGGTGGGCGATTCAGGCTGTCTGAGTGGGTCTCAGAGACCCCGATTCCGTGCGTCCTGGACCCATCCACTCCCCCCGTAGGCCGGGCTTGGAAGCCCGTGCCGGAAATTGGAGCAACTGTCGTGAAGAACCCCCGCAACATCAACAAGGCCTCCCGCTTCGTCTCGTTCCTCGCCGGCGCCGCCGCGCTGCTCGCCTCCACCGTCTGCTTCGCGCAGCCGCAGCAGCCCACCGCGGTTCCGCCGCCCGTCGGCGTGGTCCAGGTGCAGCCCTACGGGGTCTGCCCCGGCACCAGCCAGGGCCAGCTCTGCGACAACAACGCCTGGGTCACGGCGCAGCGCGCCGCCGAGCTCGCGCGCCCGGCGCCCCCCGCCGCGGAGACCGCCGAGGCGCGCCGCACGCGGCAGCAGCAGTGCATCGCGACGATCTGCAACGGGGAGAGCGGCGACTCGATCTGCACGTGCGCGTGCCGCGACGCCTACTTCTCGATGGTCTCGAACTCGTGCCGCAGCCTCGCGTCGACCGTGGACGGCAACACCGCCGTCGCGATCAATCACGAGGCTCGCATCACGGAGCTCGAGCGCCGGGCGGGCGTCTCGTCCACGCGCGCGAGCGCCGACAGCGCCAACGTGCGGTCGCGCATCCGCGCGCGCCAACACCGTCAGCGCCGCCACCACTGAACCCCAACCTCTAGCCGTACGGCGCCAGTCGAGTCCTCTTCGGAGATCTCTCGACGGCGCCGTTCGCAGTTCTAAGAAACCATTTGTAGAACGGTGCATTCACATTTGCTATACTCGTCGGGTCTTATTCTCGCTCTTTCTTTCTATGTTTGGTGGACACAGAATTCATCACATTACAGCTCGTGAAGTACTCGACTCGCGTGGAAATCCTACGGTCGCTTGTCGTGTGACGTTGCGTTCGGGTGCATCAGCGGAAGCAAAAGTTCCGTCGGGTGCTTCTACTGGCAGTCACGAAGCTCTTGAATTACGTGATGGCGGCAAGCGCTATGGTGGAACAGGTGTTTTACGTGCGGTGAAAAATGTAAATGAGAACATCGCACCCGTTCTACGTGGTGTTGATTCGGGCCGTCAGCAAGATATTGATCACGTGATGATTGAGTTGGACGGAACCTCAACCAAGAAACGACTAGGTGCGAATGCGCTGCTCGCTGTGTCTTTGGCGTGCGCTCAAGCGAATGCGCTTCATCGTCGTTTGCCGCTTTGGAAATCTTTGCGAAAAACTTTTTCGTTTGAACATGAAGCGTCGCTGCCGATCGCAACCATGAATGTCTTGAATGGGGGAGCGCATGCCGACTGGGCGATCGATGTGCAAGAATGCATGATCGTGCCGAAGCACAAAAAGTTTTCAGAGCGCGTGCGCATGGGTTCAGAGGTGTTTCACGTGTTGAAGAAACTCCTGAAAGAGGACGGCTATCAAACAACCGTTGGGGATGAGGGTGGTTTTGCACCACGTGTTGGCAATATGGACAAGGGTTTGGAGTATTTGGTTGCCGCCATCAAAAAAGCCGGCTATAAGCCCGGCAAAGATGTGGCTCTCGCGATGGATGTAGCGAGCTCGGAGATGTATAACGCCAAACAAAAGAAATATGCGTTCAAAACAGAGGGCGTGACCTATGCTTCGGTTGAGCTTGCAAAACGCTACGAACAACTTCTTAAAGACTTTCCGTACTTCGAGTCGATCGAAGATCCATTCGCCGAAGACGACTGGGCGGCTTGGTCAAAACATCTCCCGATGTTTGCTAAACAAAAAGTGCGTGTGGTGGGCGATGACTTCTTTGTGACGAACGTTGAACGTTTGCAGCGTGGGATCGATGAAAAGGCGGCAAGTGCGATTCTTATCAAACCAAATCAAATCGGAACCCTCACAGAAACCATCGATGCGATCGTACTCGCGCACAAGAATGGGTTTGCGACGTCGATCTCGCACCGCTCTGGTGAAACATCCGACACCACCATCGCTGACCTGGCGGTCGCATGTGGCTCTGAGTACATTAAAACCGGCTCACTTTCTCGCTCAGAGCGCGTGGAAAAGTATAATCGATTGATGGAGATTGAGGCTGAGTTGGCGGCATAAACAGCCCATGCTACCGTCTCGCCGTATGCAAACGCAGACGGCGATCGTCTCCACCACGGCTCCCACCTTCCACATCACGACCCACGGGTGCCAGATGAACAAAAACGACAGCGAGCGCATTGCTGGGTTGTTGTCGTCGCTTGGCTTTGTGACAACGGAAGATGAGTCGACTGCTGATGTGATCTTGGTGAATACGTGCAGCGTCCGTCAGTCGGCCGAAGAGCGTATTTACGGTTCTCAAAAAAAATACCTTGAGTACAAAAAGACGAAGCCGAACATGATCGTGGCAGTCACGGGTTGTATGCCGGGGCGTGATAAGACGCGCGCGTTTAAGTCACGCCTGCCGGCCACGGATCTCTATTTCCCGACGCCTGAGATGGTTCATTTGCCGCGTTGGATTGCGGAGCTGCGTCCCGACCTCGTGAACTCAGCCGAACTTGAAGCCGACTATCTCAAGATTCATCCGGTACGCGCTCCATCCGCCCAGGCCTACGTCACGATTCAAACAGGCTGCAATAAATTTTGTACGTACTGCGTTGTACCATATGCGCGTGGTTTGGAGCGCAATCGTCCAGCGAAAGACATTCTTCGCGAGTGCGAAGAGTTGATTGCGCATGGGGTGATTGAGATTACGCTACTTGGTCAGACGGTGAATTCCTATAAAGCACCAGATCCAGAAACATTTTCAAAAGAGAATCCCTACAAAGATCACTTCGCAGCGCTCCTCTGGGAGGTGAATCGCTTGCAGGGCCTGGTTCGCTATCACTGGACAGCTGCACATCCGCTTTCGATGTCTGATGAGGTGGTTGATGCGTTGAACCTCCCCAAACAGGTGAACTATCTGCACTTGCCTGTGCAATCAGGGAATACCGAAGTCTTGCGACGGATGAATCGTAAATATACGCGTGATCAATATTTGGAGATAATTACGAAAATCAAAGCCAAGCGACCAGGTATTGCGTTGGGAAGTGATATCATCGTCGGGTTTCCTGGAGAAACGCGAGAGCAATTTGAAGATACCGTTTCGCTGTATCGCGAAGTAGATTTTGATATTTCGTATAATGCTCAGTATTCGCCGCGTTCAGGGACGCTCGGCGTGAAGCTGTTTCAAGATGATGTTTCTAAAGATGAGAAAGCAGAGCGTTGGAACGTATTACAAGTTACCATGGAAGAGATCGCGCAGCGCAAAAATCAAGCGTTCGTTGGAAAACAGGTATCAGTGCTCGTCGATAAAGTAGAACACGGTTTTGCAAGCGGGAATACAAACGAGTTCAAAGTGTGTCGTGTTCCATCGAAAGACGATACACTTCTTGGGAAGATGCTAAACGTGCGCGTGAAAGAAGCGAAGACGTGGGTGTTGGAAGGGGAAAATGTATGACCCATCATCAAAAACAAGAAGCGCTGTTTGCTTCGATCGAAGCGGGATTTAAGGCGGGAGCAGCACCATCAACGATCGTGAACGTTCAAAAGGACTTTTCGCAAGATCCGCTTCGAAGTCTCACCAATATCGCGTTCATACCTGAACTCTTGGATCTAAAACTGGTGCAGCAACTCTTTCACGAGCTGCGAACTGTAGCTTCTCAACAATACGTTTACCCCCGAGAAAGTATCCATACGACTATTAAGAATGTTCGAACGGTAAACGATCCACCACGCTTCACGCAGGAAGAAATTGAGCGCATACGACCCGTGATACGAGAGGTGGCGTGTCGTTATCAGTCCATCGAAATTGAATGGAAAGGGTTGCTAGAACTTCCGACGAGTCTCGCGATACGCGGATTTAGTTCTGAAGCGCTCACACGTCTTGTGCTGGATTTGCACGGAGCGCTAATTCAAGCGGGTGTCCCTGATGATAAGCGTTATGCGTCGATGGAGCTGTTTGCATCGTCTTGCACGATTTGTCGGTATCAGGCTCCGTTAGATGAGAATACCCGGCGGCTTATTCAGCGCTTTAAACAGGTACCGTTTGGACGCACGGTCTTGAAAGAGTTCTCACTCGTCATCACGGACAGTGTAGCGTCGAAGAGTGTGGTACGGGTAATCGAAACATTTCCCTTGGGTAGATGAAGGTGTCTATGATATCTCTCCCAAAAATTCTCTGCATCGTTGGTCCTACCTCCTCTGGTAAAACAGCGTTGTCTCTTGAATTAGCAAAGAAGCGCAACGGAGAAATTGTGAACGCGGATGCACGACAGATTTACCAAGGCTTTGTGATTGGCACGGGCCAGCCGACGCAAGAAGAGCAGCAGGGGATCCCGCATCATTTGTTTGGCTTCCTTGAGCCTGAGCGCGTATACAGCGTTGCTGAATGGAAGCGGGCTGCGCTTGAGAAGATTTATGAAATAACGTCCCGAGGCAAAATACCGATTCTGGTTGGTGGGACGGGTCTGTATATCCAAGCGCTGGTAGATAATATAGAGCTACCAGAAGTGCCACCGCAACCAGAGCTGCGTACCGAGTTTGAAGCGCACACACTCGAACAGCTCGTTCAGCGTCTCGCTGAGGAAGATCCGGATGCGGTGACATGGGTCGATCTGAAAAATCGTCGACGTGTCGAGCGTGCGCTTGAAGTTGTGCTTGTAACCGGTAATGCCTTTAAAGAACAGCGTGGGAAGGGTGAGGCTCTAGTTGAGGCAGAGTTGATCGGCCTGAAACGTACGCCAGAAGAGCTACGTGCGCGCATTGATGTGGCGATTGATGTGATGTTGAAGCGGGGCTGGAAAGACGAGGTAAAACGTTTGCACGATTCTGGCGTCGCATGGGATGCGCCTGCTATGACATCGATCGGGTATCGAGAGCTTGGCGCTGTCTTGCGTGGTGAGCTGGATGAAAAAGAAGTGACCCAGAACATTCGCCTTGCCACCTGGCGCTACGCCAAGCGTCAGATCACGTGGTTTAAGCGGGATCAGCGGATTTCTTGGATTGGTTGAACGAGGTGCGTGATGATCTGAAGTGGGTAGTGGATACCGGCGAAGTATTCGTGCACGGCTTGTTTGATGTTGGCGGAGCGGAGCGTATATTCATCCATTACTTCGATCTCGCTTTCAGAAAACCACCCATGTTCGGAGACTTCACCGCCGTCGTAGGAAATATCACCAGTCCATGTTCCACGGAAGAGAAAAATCACTGGTTGAATCACGGTGTTTGGTTGAACTTGGCTCCGCTTTACGTACGACTGAATGCCGACGAGTGCAGTAGGGGTGAATTCTAAGCCGGTTTCTTCCTCGGTTTCTCGTTTCGCAGCTTGAATGGGGTTTTCACCAAGATCAACCCAGCCTGCGGGTAAATCCCAAAGTCCGGCGGCCTGGCCCATGACCTGTTTCACGAGCAGGATTTTTTTGTCTTTCTCGAGGAGGGAAGCGACCACGACGAATGGTTGTGTGTGGCTACGTTGTGTAGACATATGATCTATTAAACAGGACTTGTTTTAAAACCGAAACCCCACCGCGTGAGCGAGGGGCTCCGGGTGGGGCGTTGCGAACGCTCTTGTCTTGTTGAGCCGCGTTCGCAGGGCTCTGATGGACGGCGGCTGGCCTAGGCGGCGTTGCGTTCGTCCTCGTCCCCAGCCGCATCGGGTTCGCCCGAGGGGTGGAGGTCGCCGTCCCACTCGTTGTCCTCGGGCGCCGCGAGGTCCTCGGCGATGATCGCTGAGAGTTCGGGGTCGTCCAGGTCCGGCATGGTGACCGGCAGGTGCGGGTCGCTCGCGATCACCTGGATCTCCCAGGCCTCACCGAGGGCCTGGTCACCCACCGGCACGATCTGCAGCGAGAACGTCCCGATCGAGGCAAACACGCCCGTAGTCGGGTGTGCGAGGAGCAGGTTGTCGGGCACGAGGCCCGGCTTGCCGTTCGTGCCGCCGATCCCGTTGTCGTACACGACGACGCGCTCGTCGCGCCCGCGCAGTCCATGCAGGTGGTAGCAGCGGGGCGCGTTGGGGGTGGCTGTCGGCATCTGCTGTACGCGCTTGCCGAGCGCCTTTCGTGCTTCCTCCGAGAAGAGCGGCGGCGCTGATGCGGGGGTGGTCAGGAAGAACATCTGGTCACCGGGGTTGTGTTCCCCGGTGACTGTGGTGATCCGCCTGGGCTATGCGGGCTTGTTGGTCGTACCGGTGTCTGCACACATGGCGTCTCCTCCTTGGGGGGACGGGTGAAGGGTGGATGCGGCTACGAAAGGCCGTGAAAACAGGGAAAATCTGTGCTCGTCGGACCGCGAGGCGGTCTCAAGACGACCGAGTTTTGTAGCAATCCCAGCCATTTTTGTCAATCTCTAAGCCACTTTTTGGCATTTTCCGCCTTTTTAGGGGGTGTGCTATTGTCCCTCTGATATGGCCTACTGGCTTCTTAAAAGCGATCCGGACACCTATTCCTGGAGCGATCTCGTGAA
>CAZENZ010000005.1:0-31822 GCA_964513705.1 uncultured Gammaproteobacteria bacterium | reverse complement strand
TAGCCACGCCGCCAGCGTTCATCCTGAGCTAGGATCAAACTCTCAGTAAAAATCACATTCGATCGAAATCGAAGGATTCAACTATAATAGACGTTTCATTATGCGGTCACTCTTCTGTTGTCCAAATATCTTCGAGAAGGGCCCTTCTTCCGCTTCATTCCTTGGGGATTCCTTATCGATGTGCCGGTAGTTTAGTGGAACTCGAAATCAGTGTCAAGCAACCGGGTCCATTATTTATCCCCATGGTTTTTGGCTTGTTTAGGCCGCGGAACAAGAACCTGAGCAAGCGAGGCCCACTGAGCTGCGGATAACTCTTCCGGACGAACTTCTTTAGGAAGACCCAGAAACGCGGAAAGCTCGTCTGCACGATCACGTACATCAAGAGTGGAAAAGAGTTGCTTACGTGGATGAGCGAACCCCTGCTTGGCGAGCTTCATAATATATTCCGGATCCATTCCCCAACATGTTTGGCGCTCATGAAGCGTCATGGGAACGAGCTCAAGAATCGCCGATTCAACCTTGGGTGGAGGAAAGAACGCAGACGCTGGAACACGACGAACAACCCGTCCAGACGAACAGCTCAGCGCGATCATGAGCGACAAAAGCGAGGCGCGTGAGGATTCCATTTTATTATTGATGAGTGCAAGCGCGCGTTCCGCCACCTCGCGCTGCAGCATGACGACCACACGCGCCGCTGGACGAGGCGCCCAAAGCGCTGAACGAAGCGCGTACGAAGAAATGGCGTACGGGAGGTTCGAAACTAGCTTCCAAGACACATCTTCTGGCACAAGCTGCATCCAATCGAGAATCGCCGCATCACCCTGGGTTAAGAAAAAACGCTGGCCTTTGACCCCAAAGCGAGACAAAAGATGTTCGATGAATTTACGATCACGCTCAATAGCGTAGACGGCAGCACCAGTCGCAAGGAGATCCTCGGTTAACACTCCCAATCCCGGCCCGATCTCTAGAACCGTATCTTGGCTCGTAAGAGATGCCGCCTCGATCACCGATCCAAGAACAGACGCTTCAATCAAAAAATTCTGCCCAAAGGCTTTTTCAGGCCGAGCCCCTAGGGAAGCGAGAATGGATTTAATTTCTTTGGGATGAATTATCATAGCGTGAGCGAGGGCCGCCTCGCGGAGCGAGTGAGGGGTGATGCAGAGCGAGGCCTCCGTTATACAGGGTGCGCAGCAGCAGGACCTTGAATGAGTGGTTTATTGATACATCTTTGCTTGTAGCGTGAACAGTTCGGCGTATCTCCCCCGCTTTTTCATAAGCTCTTCGTGCGTCCCGTCCTCAATGATGCGCCCTTGATCCATCACCAGAATACGCGAGGCTCGACGCAACACCGAGAATCGATGGGAGACGAAGATAACGCTCTTCCCATACGTCGCCGCGCCTAATCGTTCAAAGAACTGCTCTTCCTTTTCCGCATCAACCGCTGACGTAGGTTCATCAAAAATATAGACACGGGCGTCCCTATATAAGGTACGGGCAATCGCGAGAAGCTGGTTCTGTCCGCCAGATAGTTCCACGGCCTGATCCTTTTCTTCGGCGTACTGCTTACCCACATGCGTCGCTAAGCCCTTCGGAAACTCATTTAACACGGTCTTAAAACTGCTTGTCTCAATCGCACTCTTGAGACGACGCGGATTCTTGCGACGAGCAAGATCTCCATACAGGATTTGCTCCTCGAGCGGATCGTCGTACCATTGAATATTTTGAGTGAGTACAGCCAGCGCATTCCGCCAGGCAGTTGGCCGAATCGACTGTACATTCACCCCGTTCACCAAAATAGAACCGCTCGTTGGTTCGTAGACACGCATCAAAAGTTTCAACAACGTCGACTTCCCAGCCCCATTCAATCCTACAAGCGCCAAATGATCACCTTGAGAAAAACGGAAACTTACATCTCGCAGAATATCTTCGTCCGTTCCGGGATAACGAAACCAAACATGTTCAAAGACAATTTCAAGCGGACGATCGGTGAGCTCGCGACCACGTTCAGATTCAGAGGGAACTTCAAAGAACGCTTTGAACGTTGGCAGGAACACCGCTTCGGACATGAACCAAGTGATATTCCATGCCACACTAGAAATCTCACTCTGAAACCGCATGATACTCGTGATAAACACGACGACCACGCTGACGGTAATCTGACCACTTAATACCGATTGGATCACCAGGACCAATCCAATAATGAATCCAATCAACTGAGCCCCATCACTAAAAATCCCCATCTGCATGGAAGAACGCACCGTGCGCAAGCGTGCATCCAACAGGGCATGCGCACCCTTCTTCCAGCGCTTCAAAAAAACCGGAGCGAACTGGAATTGCTTCGCCTCAAACAAACTCTTTAAATTCGTTAGAATGGACTGGTGATACATCACGCGCTTGCCTTCGCGTGTTTCCATCGTAATCGTATCCCAGCTCCACTTCTGCGTGCGCTTAATAAAGTAGATACGGATGATCTGCGCCAACACAAACACCAGCGTTGCCTGCCAGGGCATGAACACCACAACCGTAAAAAGACCGATACATTCAAAAACACCCGAGATCATCCAGATCAAACTCATCGCCGTCCCGGTCATCATATGGGACTTGCGATCAAACACCTGCGCCAATGATTGGAAACGCGAATCTTCGAGCAATGCGTACGAAACCGTTTGCATTTTTTCCAACCAACGCTCAGTGAGACCGACCTGAAATTTATAACGAAGGAGATCCTGAAGACGATTACGCGCGATACGATTCAACTCACCAAAGAGAGTGACACCACACAGAATAGCCACCCAGCGCCAAACGAATGGAGCATTCAAGACGGTGACCGCATCTGTCAGCCCCTTCACAGAGATCACGGAAAACGCCGCGATCGGTAGATTCAGCAATTGCGTACATACGAGCCAAAGCACCGACCAACGATCAACCGACCGAAAAAAACGAAAGGCCGTTGGCAATGCGCGCAACATCTCCTTCAGTGAAGGCTTTTCACTCGGAACTTGGATCTCAAAGGACGCCGCCGACATGATCAAGATTGTATCAGATCGTGCGGCCATCGAAGACCCTCGTCGTCACTCCGCTATTCTTTATTCAGCTCCGCCGCCCGATCAACGCCTTTCGCCTGCCAACGGAGATACGCTTCCACAAATCGATCGAGATCGCCATCTAATACCGCGTCCGGATCAGATGTTTCTGCATTTGTGCGATGGTCCTTGACCATCTTGTACGGATGCAGCACGCAAGAACGAATCTGATTCCCCCACTCTGCGCTATGGAATTCACCTCGTAATTGCTGTTTTTCACGAGCCAGCTCTTCTTCTTTCATTTGCAGAAGACGTCCTTTCAAAATCTTCATCGCCATCTCACGGTTCTGCGTTTGTGAACGCTCATTCTGACAGGAGACTGTGATCTTTGTAGGCAAGTGAACGATGCGGACGGCGGAATAGGTAGTATTCACCGATTGACCCCCTTTGCCACCACTCATAAACGTATCGATACGGAGATCTTCTGGTCGAATCTCGATGTTCACGCTCTCATCAATCTCCGGAATCACCTCAACCAACGCAAATGAAGTCTGACGAAGCGCGTCCGAGTTAAATGGCGACTGACGAACCAAACGATGTACACCCGCCTCGCTGCGTAGGTTTCCATAGACGTATCGCCCCTCAATCATCATGGTCGCCGATTTGATTCCGGCCTCTCCTCCACGTGATTCATCGAGCAAACGAATGCTCCAGCCCTTGCGTTCCGCGTATCGCGCAAACATACGCATAAGTATCTCCGCCCAGTCCTGGGCATCCGTACCCCCAGCACCCGCATGAATCGAAAGAATGGCCGACTTGGCGTCATGCGCGCCAGAAAAGAGCAGCTCGAATTCACGCGTAAGATATTCTTCTTCCAGTTTTTTGAGACGCGCCACGAGCTCTTCTTCCATCGTTTCATCTGTCTCATGTGCCAGCATCTCGCCCAGCTCCTCTGACTCCAAGAGCGCGATGCGCAAGCCATTCCACCCATCAAATGAACGTTTGAGCTCAGCTAACAGCTGCCCTTCTTTACGCGCACGTTCTTGGTCAGACCAAAAATCTGGCGACATCGTTGCCGCTTCAAGCGCGTCGATCTCTCGCTTTACAGCATCAAGGCCGAGCAGGCTCCATGCCTCCTCGACCTTGTTTCGTAGCTCTGCAATGCGCTCCTGAAGCTCCTGGATCATCCTACCTTAGAGTTTTTCGAGATGAATCTTCTTACGCCATGCGCCCAAAACTGGAATTTCCCAGAATTCCCCCATGAGACATTTTACAAAGGCCACGATGGCACCAATCGCGATAACCAAGGCCAAGAGCCAACCCAAAAGCGGAATCCAGAAGATGAGACTTCCCACGATCCAAACAATAAAGAGAATCAGACCTTGCTTGGCATGCTCTTGCGCAAAGGCAGACTTACGAGCCAAGAACAGTGGAATAACAACCAAAATACCAATATATGAAAGACACGCGACAAATTTGTGATCTTCGATGTCTTTAGCGTCGAAGTGAGGCATCGCACCAGAAGGAACACCTTGCACGACTTGTGGCGGCTGCTGTCCGGCTGGCGGAGGGGTTTGTTGTGTGTCCATATGCCCTGTATCCTAGTACAAACTTCTCGATTCTCCTACCCATTTATCAACATATGCTCTTGGTTAACACGTTTTCTGAACTCGAAGAGCGTTTTTTGATGCCACTCATCGAGAAAGAGCGATTTCAAGTCGAGGAAATACCCCTGAAAGACATGGCGCGCTGGAACGTCACCGAAAAAGAGGTGCAAAGCGCCTTCTTTCAGATCAAAGGACAACGCTCAACCTTCGAGCAGCCATCACGTAGCACCGTTCCAACAACTTGGGACCAACCAATCTATTTTCAGGGATCCGGAACACTCCTCTGCATCGTTGATGAAGATAGGAATATTTTAATACAAGCTTTGTTTGAACCAGGGAACGCAAGCCGTGGATATCAAGGACACGGTCTCGTTCTCTCGAACTGTTGCAAATTCTCGCCGGAAAACCTAGCACGCCAACACGCAAATGGAACCATGTTCCCCTTTACCAACATCCTCGAGTACCCAGAAGCAAAGCTCGTCTTCCAGTGCGACGCCCCTGGCGACGGAGGGCGCGCAAACAAACTGAACAAGCATTTTTTGATTCAGGCGCCACGGACCACGATCGAAACAATCGCAGAAGCACTCCCTACAAGCGATCAAGGCTACTACGCGCTCGTACCGCTCAGTGTGCTAAAAGACTGCTACACACATGCACTCGCCAACGAACATTTGCGCGACTTGGCATCGTTATTACTGTTCATTCCATAACATCACGAAGAAACTTCCTGATGGCACCAAAAAGAAAAACTGAACGTTTCACCCTTTGGCACTCGAGCGGACGATGAAGATCGTGACGCGCCCGGTCTTGAACGTGTTCTGGGAGTTCCCAAGGAGCGTTCGCGCCCCTAACTCACTACCGGATTACTACACACGCCGCTGAGTCACGACTGCATGTGAGGATTTGATTTGCGCCGCCCACGAACATGGGGACGAGCTCAGGCTTCGATCGAGACCGGAATGTCGTACTTCTTGAGATAGCTCATGAAGGCGTCGGAAACCTGTCTCAGCGACGAACCCATGCCACGTGCGTTGAACCGATAGAGCTCTTCGTAGAAACCGACGAGCCGCAGAGCCGACATGAACGCCAGCCGAAGGAGATACTCCGTCTTCGCCGCCTCGCTCGCGGGAAGACCACGCCAGATGTGCACGTTGGTGGCAGCCGTCATGATCTTCGACGCCATCTCGCGCGTAACAGCGAGCTGTCCCACGTCAACGAGCTCGACCCCCACGGGGCTGAGACTCGGCATCATGCGCTGGCCCGCATCGGAGTCTCGCAACCCAGCGTTGATCACATGCGTCACGAGGGGCGCACTCCCATCCAGACCGACGCGGGCCTGGAGAGCACTTCCCGTTCGCTCTGCTCGCACCATCGCCGCGAGGCAGTTGAGTCCCTCGACCTCGATCGGACCGAGACGGATCGGGATCACCGAGCCAGTCTCGACAGCCGGCGGCCGGAAGTCCGGATCGACCTCGGCAGGCTTCTCCGCCGACAGCAGAAGAACGGCGCGATACCCCTGATCCTGGTACGAGCAGGGAAAGGCCTCGACCTCACTGACATCGACCGTCCAGTGCCGACCGAGGAAGTAGCGCTTCTCGCCTTCGCGAAGAAACGACGGGTTGCACACCATGTACGTACTCTCCCCGATACCCGTCCCGATGGGAGGGCTGGAGTACGGGTACCAGCTGTGGGGGCTGCTGCAGACGGCCCCCTCTGCCTCGCGCTGGTGGAAGTCATGCTCCCGCCACCCACTCCGGCTCTTCTCGGCTCGAATCCGGGCGACCTTATCTGCTACGCTTTCCATCGTGTCCTCACATGTTCGATCTGCTTCATCTCGAGACCCTCTCAAGATGTGGTCGAACAGCCTATGTTCATCATATTTTAATAAAGTATGCAAACAGTCATCCAGAAAAACACAACACCAGCGCCTTACATAAGGCGCTGGTGTACGACTCACTTCGCTCTAGAACAAACCTAGAACCCCATTCCGCCACCCATTCCACCGTGACCATGGCCATCACCAGCTGGTTCTTCTTTCTTTGGCTTTTCGGTGATGACGCATTCCGTGGTGAGCAAGAGCGCCGCGACACTCGTTGCATTCTGGAGCGCTGAGCGTGTGACTTTGGTTGGGTCGATAATTCCTGCCTTCACCATATCTTCGTAGCGATCTTCTTCGGCGTTGTAGCCCATCGTGCCGGAGAGCTTCTTCACCTCTTCGACAATCACAGAGCCATCTTTACCTGCGTTCGAAGCAATCGTCTTGATCGGCTCTTCGACCGCGCGGCGCACGATACGTACACCGATCGCTTCTTCACCTTCGGCTCTCAACCCCTCGAGCACAATCATGGCACGCAACAAGGCAACACCTCCACCTGGAACAATTCCTTCCTCAACCGCGGCTTTCGTAGCAGCGATCGCGTCTTCAATGCGATGCTTCTTTTCTTTCATTTCAACTTCTGTCGCGGCACCAACCTTGATCACACCAACACCACCAGACAACTTCGCCAAACGCTCCTGCAGCTTCTCTTTATCGAAGGTAGATTCGGTCTTCTCAAGAATGACACGTAGTGAAGCTGCACGCGCCTCGATCTGAGACTTCTCGCCCTTGCCATCAACGAAGGTGGTCGCATCTTTCGAGGAAATCACTTTGCGAGCGCTGCCGAGATCCGAGAGTTCAACCGAGTCGAGCTTGCGGCCCATATCTTCGGTGATGTAGGTGGCACCCGTCACGATCGCGATGTCCTGAAGCATCTCCTTGCGACGATCACCAAAGCCTGGAGCCTTGATCGCAAGCGCGTTGAACACACCACGCAACTTGTTCACGACGAGTGTAGCGAGCGCCTCTCCGTCCAAATCTTCCGCCACGATCACGAGCTCTTTCTTTCCCACCTTCAAGACTTTTTCCAAAATTGGCACGAGCTCCTGCACCGAAGAAATCTTTTTGTCGGTCACGAGAATGAGCGGATCATTGTATTCGGCTTCCATGCGATCCTGGTTCGTGACCATGTAGTGCGAGACGTACCCCTTATCGATACGCATCCCGCTCACCGTCTCTTCGCTGATACCAAACGTCTGAGACTCTTCAACCGTGATTACACCATCGCGACCCATCTTCTTCACCATGTCAGCAATGGTTTTTCCAATCTCTTTGTCGTTGGCGCTGATTGAAGCGACGCTCTCGATCATGTCACCAGAAACGGGCTGCGAAACCTTGTCATGTAACTCTTTGACCATGGCTTCAAGCGCTTTCTCCATACCACGACGCACCGCGAGAGGATTGGCACCAGCTGTGATGTTCTTCAACCCTTCTGCCACCATCGCCTGTGCAAGAACCGTAGCGGTCGTGGTTCCATCACCAGCCACATCAGCCGTTTTAGAAGCAACTTCTTTAACGAGTTCAGCACCAAGATTCATCTGTTTGTCCTCAAGCTGAACCTCCTTCGCAACAGTCACACCATCTTTTGTGATGGTTGGCGAGCCATAACCATGATCAATCACAACTGTTCGGCCCTTTGGACCAAGTGTAACTTTCACCGCATTCGCGAGCGCATCAACACCCTGTCGAAGCAAACGACGCGCTTCCTCACCGTAGACAAGAACTTTTGCCATAGATGTGTGTGTCTATACAAAAATAACGTATTATTTATTCCACCACGGCCATGAGATCAGTTTCCGCCAAGACAAGATAGGTTTCGCCATCAATCTTGAATTCATCTGGGGCGTACTTCTTAAAGAGAACTGTGTCCCCTACTTTTACGCTCATCGCGACACGCTGACCATTCTCACCAAGTTTGCCCGGACCAATGGCAACAACCTTGCCCTGTTCTGGACGCTCCTTGTCGACCGTGTCAGGCAGAATGATGCCACCCTTGCTTACTTCTTCTTTGGCGAGTGGTGAAACAATCACGCGATCACCCAGTGGACGTAGATTCATACGTTTCGTGAATATAGTCAGTTAAGAACAAGGTAACGGGTAGAGATTAGCACTCGATGAGTGAGAATGCTAATTCCACCAACGAGCTCAGAGTGCCAAGGAGCGAAACGAGTGTCAAGAAGTGTAAAAAATATACAAATGATGTCTGAAAATATGAGATCCGGGGAAGGGCGCCGCCTCGACGTTCATGATCGCGATGAGCTCGCGGAACGGAAGCGGCGCCCTAGCGGAGGAGAAACGTTGAATCAGACACTTGCGCAAGTAACGAAAAGACACGCACGGCATGCAGCTTCGTTAGTTTTACAGGTGTTTTGAGAGATTCACGTCGGGTAGGAGTCTTTGTCTTCGCAGAAATTTACGCTTCGCCGACGGCAGTTTTGGCGTTTATAGCCAACACTTTCGCTGGAGCAGTTTAAATTTCTGGATAAAGGGACGGGTCAGACGCCGGGCTGGCGCTCGATGATGGGCACATCGAAGTGCCGCACGGCGATCTGGAACGGGTCGCTCTGGACACCGGGCAGACCGGCCATCAGGACACCCGCCTGGTCGCCGGTCTCGAGCCGGAGACCGAGCTGGTCGCCGATGAGGCGGAGAGCGATGTCAGCGGGCTCCTTGAACTGGTTGTCCCGGATGAACATCTCGGCGACCTCGAGGGCTGCCCGCTTGAAGAACGGCTCGGCGGTGGCCTGCAACCCCTTCGCCGTCTCGCTGTTCTGCGAACCGAGGTAGGCGCGGCGGGCGGCATGGAACTCCCGGGCCTGGCTGATGCCGAAGATCGCCTCGAAGTGCTTCACGTCCAGGCGACGAAGCGTCGACGGGTCGAAGAGCCAGGCGGCCGCCGGATCCGCGATGCTGATCCGAAGGTTGGCGGCAGCCAGCGGCGAACCGGCCCTCTCGACCTGAAAGTCCGCGCTCTGTCGAAGGTGCGCACGAAGGATCCTCAGCTCGTGCAGCCCCTCGACATCGTCGGCGAGCGCCATCGGGAGCCCGAGGACACCCGGGACGTTGCCGAGGTACATGACCCGCGCGACCCGCCAGATAGTGGCGGCGGCGGACGCGGAGACGCTCGAAGCACGATTGTTGCCGTCCGGGTTGAAGCGGTTGTACACCCAGGTGTTGGTGTACACGTCCAACCGCTTCTTCGCGTCGAGATCGCTCTCGCTCTCCCAGAGAGCCTTGTCGGCCAGGTACACGCCGACCACGAGATCAGCGTCCTCGGGGGTGAGGCCGAGGGCGACGAGGGTCTCATGGGTGAAGAGACGGTCGTTGGCCTCCTCGTAGGCACGGCGCACCTTGGCGCCGCTCCAGCGCTTGGAGGTACGCGCCGAGGCAGCGTCGAGCGCCTCGATGTAGGGGCGCTGCTTGGGGTCGCGGGCGTGGGTACCACTCCTCAGGGCTTCGTCGAAGACGTGGAGGAGACCGGGCGCACCGTCCCTCACGAGGGGGACGATGAAGCCGCGCCTGATCACCTCCATCCACTTCGGCGTACCGAGGAGATCGGCCGCCGGACCATTCGCGGAGAGGAACGAATCCGTCCCCGCGAGACCGTCGTTGACGACGATCCCTTCCGCGAGCCGCTCGGTGAGGCGTTCGGGCCCCATCCTCGCGACCGTGGTGTTGTCGAGGAAGGTGGCGACAGCCCACCCCTCGCTCGGGGCGGAGCCCCCCACTTCCTGCGCGTCGTCAGACGCAGAATTCTCTGAAAGATCTCCGATGGTCATTACAGCTCGTCCTTACCGCTTTTGTGAATTGACCCGTAGGTCAGCGGCTAAGGTATGGCAACAAAAATAATATAAATCGTCAAAGCCTCATCACACGTACCCTACATTCTTTAAAACGCATTCACCCCGCCGAGCATCCTCCTTTGCTCGACGGGGCGTTTGCCTCCTTAATTCTCCTATTTCCTCCCTAGCTGTACTTGGCGACCTCTCCCGAAGTCGGCGATTGAATGAGCGGACCTTTGCCGTCACCTTCGATCCGTCCGTCGAGCAGCGCCTCGGAGAAGAGGCCTCTGCCAGCGACAGAGAAGGCGTCGACGAAGTCGTGTGAATGCCGACCAGCCTTGGTCAGCAACTCTTCGAACGGGACGAATCGCCCTTTCATGTAGTCGGGGCCGAAGCGTCCGCGCTTCACGACGTAGCGGTCGTAGAGCGCCGGGTCATCGAACGCAACCTCGAGGGCATAGACCCAGATCCAGGTCGCCGAGCGACCCGTGTTCTCGGGCATGCCGTCGAGGAAGGTACCTCGCACTGGGCGAGCGATCGGCGGAAGCTCGCTCCCGTCCCGTTGCCTGCGCGGCAAGAAGAGCGACGCCAGCTTGCGCGCAGCGACCGACTTCGCCCCTCCGATGAGCTTCTCCTCATCTAAAGGCGCGTCGAAGGGAACATCCGTGAGCTGTGCGTCAGCGATCGCCGGCGCACTAGCGCTCACGGAGAACCCTCGGCTGAAGGCGTTCACCCAGCCACTCCGAGGCTCGCGAGCCTCCCCCGTGACGCTCTTGCGTACAAGGGTCATCTCACGTTCATCGAAGAAGAGCGTGTAACGACTCTCGCGCACCATGCAGACGTGGGGCCCATCGGGTGTCCGGACGAAGGGGATCACCATGCACGCACGGTTGTCCTCGCCCGCCGTATGCACCTCAAGGATCGCGTCGTGAGGGTTACCGACGGGCGGCTTCACCTCGAAACACACCTCGGCGAACATACGGTAGACCTGAAGCCAGCGGAGACCCAGGATGGTCCAACCATCCTCGCCGCCGGTCAGGCCGTGCAGGCGCGGGAGCGGGGTCGGCTTGTTGTTCGTGAAGGCCTCGTTCAGACGAGCCAGGAACTGCTGGTCGGTCTCGTGGGGCCCTACCTGTGGATCCTGACCCCTAGGAACGACCTTGTAGCCGACCGCTCCCTCAGCCAACTCCGGCGGCAGTTCGCGCGCTCCAGTCTTGGGAGCAGAGGCGCGCAGATTATGTACTGACAAAGTGCACCTCCTGCCCCATCTGCACCACCCTGGCGCAAAATTAGGACCCGGGATGATGCCATATTTTATAAAAACTGTCAACCTAGCTAAATATTCTACTTAAAACTGGCTTAAAAATGGACGCGGCGCCGGCCGGTGGAGTGGAACCACCAGCCGACGCCTGTCGGAAGAGCTGACCTGCCTCACGGCGGTCATTGGCGAGCCCTTTGGATGAGCTCGCGCGCTTGGCTGCCGATCACGCAGCCGGGGGGTTCGAAGCCTCCGCCTCGTCGAGCCGGTTGAGGGCGGCACGGAGCGCGTCTCGGGCGAAGCGGTCGTGGACCGCCGCGTCGAGCAGCGCGACCTTGCTGCGCGCGTCCGCGGACATGAGCGCCGCTTCGAGCGGGAGCACTCGGGCGGCGTCGTCCTTCATCGGGTCGAAGCGCCGGTAGAGTGCCGCGATGTTAGCGGCCGGCTCGGGGACGGAAGCGACCACGCCCCGGATCCGGTGCATGTCCATGGCCGAGTAACCGACGGGCTTCACGTTGACGTCGGTGCACTTGGCCAGGGAGGACGCCCCGAACTCGAAGGCCTGGAGGCCGTCGATCGCCGCGACCTTCGAGGCGATTACGTATCCGTCGGCCGACAGGGAGATCCTGACCTGCCCGATCATGGGCCACGGCTGGCCCTGGATGGCCTGGCCGGTCCGCCACTGCTGGTGGACCACCGGGAAGGTGTAGCCCCGCGGGTGCCGGAACGAGCGGATCCCGAAGATGTCGCCCGGACCGAACTTGCGGATCTCCAGCGCGCCCTTGGTCATGTCGCCCTGCACGTCGGCGTCCGGGATGGGACGCGCGACCCACAGGTTGTCGATGGCGCCGGAGCGCTTCTTCTCGTCGGTCATGCCCAGGATCGCGCCCCGGTCGATGGGATCGACCGAGAGCACGACGCGACGGAAGTCGACCTTCTCTCCGTCGGGGCGGCCCGCGTTCTTCACGTCGAAGAACTTCTGCAGCGGGCCGTCGTCGGCGTAGAGCTCGCCCATGGTGAGGACGTGGCGGAGGGCCTGCTCGTGGCTCCACGTGGAGTCACGAGGATCGGGAGAGAGAACGAACGTGGCGGGCTGAGTAGACGTGGTCATCGTTCTTACCTGAGCGCTATGAGCGCCTGAGGTCTGCATTGCGGAGCCACTCCGCGCAGCAAACGATGGGGTTCGGGGCCACCCCGAACAACATGGGACACTAGTGATGAGCCCGAATTTCGTCAAGTCCTGATTTTCTGAGCAGGCTCTTGGTCTTTTTGAACAGAAATGGCAAAAAATACGATCAAGGCAAACAACGTCTTGCCGCTCCAGTACGACCAAAGATAGTGATCTAGGAAAAATGGTGAGACGAACGATGTAGTCAGAATCAACGCATGCCATCGCGTTGCTTTAGACATGCTTTTCCAAAATCTTCGTGAAACAGTCACCGTCGTTGAAACAGACAGTACCAACAGACATCCTCCAAAAAGACCAAGTTCCATGAGAGCAATAAACGGAACGGCGTGTGGCAAGAGAGGAATTGTCGCTGCACGCCCTTGCTGCGTATCAAGCTCAGCAATCGCCCATGCTCCCCCACCCAAACCCGCTCCAACCCATGGATGCGCCCGGACCACGCGCTGCACATTCTGAAATCCTACAAGACGTTCATTCACGGATTTTTGCTCAAGGCGCGCAGTCGACTGTGCGCGACTCAGGATCAGCGATGAGCGTAAGACGAACACGGACCCCGCGCTCAACAGGATCAACCCCAACGCCAACCAGCTGCGACGCTTCAAACCTAGCGATACGGAAGATCGCCAGGTCACCCCAGCTAAGACGACACATCCCATACCGAGCCCGATCCAGGCACTTCGGGAATAGGTTAATGCCAATCCAACGCTACACACAGCAAGCGATAAATAATAAAATATTCTTTCTCTCTTCGCGAGAAGCAGATCCATTAACCGCAGTTGGATGACCAGCAGAGCCGCCATCAACCAACCACCAAAGATGTTTGGGTGCGGGAATCCACCATAAGAACGCAACCAACGTGTGCCACCCGCCTCAATCACCGCGACACCGGGTGTAGCCGGTATTTGCGTCGCGATACCCAACCACTTACTCCCAACTACCACTTGGGAAAAAGCTTGCCACACACCAAGTAACATCTGCGGAATCATAGAAATTACAAACCACTGGACCGCTTCACGCCATGCCACACGCTCCCACAACACGTGGAAGAATGCGTAAAGCAGAATCACCTCCATCCACCACTGTAGGGTTGCTCGCGGAACGGGGGTCGCAAGACCGGTAAAGATCACTAACATCAACCAGCCCATGTTAATACTCAAGCTTCTTCGACGTTTTTCTTCGCGCTTGGAAAAGATTACCCCCTCATCCAAAAAAAGCGCCGCTACAATGACGGCCAACATCAGGAACCAGGAAACATACACCGAACTTCTCCCCTGCTCCCATGGATATCCAGCCACGAGCGGAGCTTCATGAAACAAACGCGTTTGCCACGGCAATGACAAGATCGCAAGGCGCCACAACCAGGGAAATACGGAACGTACTCGTTGCGCAAGCCGTTCACGGAAGAATGCCATATGAAGCACAAAGCTGTACGTAGCGTTCTTGCATCGCCTCGCGACCATCGCCTACGTGAAACTTCAGACGTTCGTCAGAAATCATGACATGCGTATCCATATTCGCCTTATCACGAAGGGTTTGTGGGAAGTATTTCCATTGCAGCGCGCGCCAGAGCTTTTCCCCTAGGCGCGTCACCGGAATACGCACCGTTGGCACCATTACTCGTACATCAGGCGAGAGAATCCAAGGCAGTGCGCAAGGATGACGACCTATAAGCTCGGTATTCGCCGCCCATAGCTCCGCCCCCACTCCATCGTCGACCAATGGGAGCAGCCCCAAGAACCAATGACGCAAATACATGTCATCTGGTTGCAAGGCACATGCGCGAAGATTAAGCGCTTGATCGGATAAGAAAAAAGACAGACACACGACGTCACGCTCATCAACGCCCGGCTTTGGACGATCGCCTAAGAGCACAAAGGGCAAACCACCCAACGCACGTGTCTGCCAGATCGATCCATGGCGAACAATCACGAAAAAATCGAGATCGCCTTCATCACGTGGCAAGCCAAACGCTGTACGATTACATAAAAAGACCGCGCGCACACCACTCAATTGCGCTAACCAACGTGCAATACGCTTCGCTTTCCGCAATTTACGAGGCATCCATTCTTCACCAGCGAGAAGGGGCGTGAGCTCCGCCTTCATTTCAGACGGAAGATACCTACCGCGAGAAACCGAAAGGACATTACGTACGACCAGCTGATTCAATGTCATTTCGAGATCGTTCAGCTTGGTTGATTCACCATCTTCTGGCAGATCGAGATGCTGCCAGAGCTCAGCGATGGTGGGTGGCGCACCTAGCACACCAAGCGCCACAACTGTACGCACGATCGCTGCCTCCATACCTGTCATACGTTCGGCACAATCGACGGTACGACGTTCGATGCGGCGGGAATGAGTGCGTCGCTTACCGTCATTTTTTTCTCCGTCCATTCGATCACGTCATCCCATGCAACAAGCAATTCATGTGCCACCAAACCGCGCACCCATCCCGCCGGACGAACACTGATCTGCGTAATCGCACCCCGCTCTGTATCGAACACAAAACCTAAAACCGTCCCAATATCTTGGCCAGATTTGGTTATTACGGGTAGGCCTTTCGCCTGCTGAGAAGAGCACTGCGCCATAGAGAGCGAGACCGCCTATTCAACCACCGTTCCTCCAAACGCCTTCAAGATATTCGATACCATGTCTGTTTTCTTCTGACCATGCTCTCCCGTGTCATCGCCCACCACGCCAGCCAGCTGGAGAGGCGTCCCAAAAACCTGTTGTAGAGCATCTTCTACTATTTTGCGATTGCGCACATCCGACACGATCTTATCGTAATGAAACGGGTACTGAAAACGCACCGTAACGGTACTACCCTCAACGTGCTCCGGACGACTAATTTTGAGAATGAACGGCAAGGAATGGTTTTTTTCATCAACGACTTGAATCACCGTTACCCACTTGGCACGCAATGTATCAATCGTGAGGTCACCAGGAGTCGCAGCAGGAGCAGAAACAGCAACCACTGCAGGAACAGCGGCAAGCGCAGGAACTACGGGCGCATCGGGCACAGAGGCAGGCACCGGCATGACCGTTGGTACGGTGGTAACTTCTACAGACGATTCGGCCTGGCTTAGAGCGGGGCTCATCGGCTCCGTCTTGATGGGGGACATTGAAACAGCGGTCTGCGAAACCGGTGGAACCACTGAGGGGCCAGGTGTAACCATTTGCGCAAAAGCTAGTCCTTCGCTCCCCCGACCAAACAATCGATGACACGCCACCGTACTCGTGAGCTCAAGTAAAAAAAGTGGATCAACTCCAAAACGAATGTCACGACGACGTTCAATCAAACACAATGCCAAATCATGTAACTCACTCGCACTCCATTTTCCGACCAGTGGAACAAATACGCGATATTCATTCTCGTTCCATGCCTGCACCTGATTCGGCAACGCACCAGCGACTAACAGCAAACGCACCGCAGCCACGAGGTCATCAAATAACGGCCCTAGTGGCACACCCGTTTCAAATAACTCTTTCGCGTAGGAAAGCGCACTAGCTAAATCTCGATTTGTCCAACGAGTGAAAAGTTCAGCGGCAACAGGCAAACGACTCGGTGGAACAATCAAATGCGCCAGCTCAAGCGTCAGTCGCGTTTCGCCAAGCGCTGCCAACTGACCCAATAGCGTCTCTGCGTCACGTAAACATCCCTCCGAACGTGAAATAATGAGACGTACAACCTCATCATCGATCGCCCAACCTTCTTGTTTCGCAATCACGCGTACACGCTCAGCCAATTCCTGATCTGGAATCCGTCGAAAATCATATCGCTGACAACGTGAAATAATCGTCGCCGGAACTTTATGCGATTCCGTGGTAGCGAGAATGAAGTAGGCGTGCGCTGGCGGCTCTTCGAGCGTCTTCAAAAGCGCATTCCAAGATGACGTCGACAACATGTGCGCTTCATCCAAAATATACACCTTACGTTTCCCCATCATCGGAACAAAGCGAGCGTGCTCGATGATCGCTTCACGTACAAGCTCAACACCTGTATGCGTCGCCGCATCCAACTCAATCACATCCACGAGTGATCCCGCCTGAAACGACTGACACGACTCACAAGCGCCACACGGCTCCCCCTCTTTCGGCGCAGCACACACTAGCGCCTGAGCTAAAATACGCGCCGTCGTGGTTTTTCCGACACCGCGTGGTCCAGAGAACAAAAAACAATGCGCCAAATGGCCACTCGCCAGTCCACGTCGCAAAGGTTCGGTAATATGTGCCTGACCCGTGACATCCACGAAGCTGTGTGGACGATAGCGCTGACTCAAAGAGGGCATACGCAGGCCATCATGCCGAGCGCGCGCCGAGAGATCAACTGGAAAAGAAAACAGGAGACTTAAGTCTCCTGTTTTCTTTTAGATAATCGACTCTTCCGCCGTAATCACGTCGTCACTCTCTTCTTGTTTAATAATATTCTCAACGGCCGCCCAGGTAGAAGGTGTATCACGAGGCACGAGAATCACCGCATCATCACCTGCCTCACCATGATAATAGGTCACGGAAGCCGTAAGAACACGATACTTCGCCCCATTCGCCGCGACAAACCAGTGATCGGTCTGCTCGTCATACACCAACATCCCAATCATGCGCTGACGCTCATTCGGACCTTTTTGCTTAAAGATAAAGCGACCGCCATCCGTAATCGTGAGACGCAACATATCCCCCTCAACCAACTTTGACTTGGAAGCGTAATTCGGGGGAACCAAGTACTGTTTTCCATCCTCACCAACCATATGCTCGCCATCAAAAACCCCATCAACGACACGGTACGCGCTCGGTGGAGCAAAGGCTTCGCCGCCAGAAGAGCTGCGTACACGGCGCACAATTCCATCCATATCAACCGACGCTTGATCACCTCCGCCCATTCCCGCACCAGTTTGTCCCATTAATCGCTCGAGCTGATCAATCCGATCTCGCAGATCTTCGAATAAGCGTCGAATCGTCCTCGAAGAAGACGATTCACTGTCTATCCGTGGCTGGATTACCTCATCATCCTGCATACTTGTTGAATAGGAAAAATCATTTTGCATCATAGAGTGAATTTGTTTGAACGCGTAAAGAACAGATCGCACGCGTCGAGATGATCGTAGCACGAAACATCTTGTGGGAAAACGCCTCTACACACCTAAAAGAAGGAATCGGCCGACTTATTTGCGCTCATCGCTTTCATGGTTGCATTTTGACGCTCCTGGAGTTCAGCTTCGACAATTTCACGACGACGACCGTATTTGTAGCGCGACAATTCATGGATCATTTTACTAAGCTCCTTGGTTGCAGGACGACGCGCCTTCGCCGGACTAAAGTTAAACGGTCGCGAAGCCTGACCATCAATACGCAAGCGTGCATTAAACGTGTAAGCTTCCATGTTCAAGAAGTCGTACTCAGAAAAGACCGGCGCGAACTCTTTAGCAAAGACCTCCGCATCTTCCACGCCAATACGGTTCACGAACATACTTCCTACGTTACCAAAGATAGCGTCTTTGATTTTCTTATTTACCTCGTTCCCCTCCAACTGACCCAAGAATTGATGCGCGATGATCAAATCGAGCGCGTATTTACGAGCCTCAGACAGAATCGTCGAAACCGAATCGGTTAAGAAGTTTTGGAACTCGTCGATATAGAGATAGAAATCTTTACGATCTTTCTTCTCCATATCCTGACGCGAGAAGGCTGCCATCGTGATCTTTCCAACCAGCACCATACCCAAGAGATACGCATTCAACTCACCGATTGTACCCTTTGGCAGCTTGAGAATGAGAATCTTCTGCTGGTCCATCGCCTCGCGTACATTAAACGAACTCTTTTGCTGACCAATGATTGGTCGCATGTAATCATTGTAGATGAACGGCGTGAGTTTGGACGTAATGTATGGCACCATGTTGGCCAAACTCGCTTCGCCACCCGCTTTCAAAGCTTCTTTCTGCCAGAAGTCCTTCACTTGCTGTGACTTACACTTCGACAATTTGTAATTACGATAGTCTTCGTCTGCCAAGACTTTTGGAATGTCCATCAATGTCGAACCAGATTCAACGTCTTCCATCATGAGCAAAATCGCATTGCGCATGTAAAGTTCGAACATTGGACCACCGGTTGACTTCAAGTCGTACAATTTATCGAAGATCTTCAAAATTTCGTTAATCACGAAGGTTTTTTGCTCTGGATGTGCCGGATCGAATTCCAACATGTTCAAGCCTAACGGGCGGTCGTAATCACCCGGATCAAAGAAAATAACGTCATCCGCCCGATGCTTCGGCACAAATTCAAGGGCATCATCGGCGAAGTCACCGTTTGGATCAATGATGCAGACACCTGCACCACGCTCGATATCTTGCTGTGACATGGCCTTCATCATCTCCGTTTTACCAGTACCCGACTTACCGATGATGTACATGTGGACACGACGGTCGTCATCTTTGATGCGCACTGGATAGGTCTGCCCACGATATTCAGCCACACCAAGCTGAATACCTTCGGTAGGCAAGTTCGATGGCGGAAGCGCTTTGCGGCTCAAGAGCCAGTTGATCTTTGGCGTTTCGGTCGACGCCAACGGGAAGTGATAGACCGTCGCCATCTCTTCCGCGCTCAATGTCATGCGATATTTTTCATCGAAGTGACGATAGATGAAATGCCGAATCAGCGGCGTCTGAAAACGTGGCATGTTCTTCACGAAACTGTTGCCGTATTCGTAGATATTGAACTGACCGTAAGCAGCCAGCACGTCGTTCAAATAGCGCTGGGCTCGCTCTGGCGCTTTCGATGAGGCGATCACACGCATGTTGACCTCGAGACCCGCCTTGGACGCCTTCTCTTCAAGGCCTTTCACCATTTCCTGTTCCAGCGGCGACAAACTATAGTGATCTTTTTCTTTCTTTTCCTTATCTGAAGACTGCACGATGTTTGAGAGATCTTTTCCCACCGAAGCCAATAGATCCTTCTGCTTTTCTACGGACGAAAGCTTCTTTCCCTGCTGCATGCCTCGTGCAATACGTAGCCCCTCCTTGTTCCAATAACTCGGCGCACTACGCACAAGATACTGAATAGACACTCCTTCACCCGCCTCAAGACGAGCCAGCGCATTCGTAATGCCGTTAATTGAATCGGACTCCATCTTGCGATAGTTCTTGATTGGGAAATGGCTCGGACGGCGGAACGTCACATAACTCCCAAGAGTGACACTGGTCGGAGCAAACAAGTTGTAGTCCGGTACTTCATCGATCTGAGCATTGGGATACTGCGCATGAATCTGCTGCTCGATCGACGAAGCATACGACGAAGGCGATATCACATAAAATGAAATCTTGTCCCGATGTGACACGATTTCGAACCCAAAGACATCCGTTCGCCCATACAACCAGGTCATGAACCCTTTTTGTGGCTTCATGCCACCGATCGTGGAAAATAACGTCTCCATGACACCAATCGCTTCTTGAATTTGTTGCTGTGTCTTCTCCGTTCGATCATCTCCCCGCAGCTCTTTCGGAACACGCACTAACATCACCTTCTTATCAAATGCATCTCGATATCGCCCACGACGCAACAGAAAAAATCGCAAAATATTCAGCGCAACGATCATCAAAACGACAGCCGCGACAATCCAAAAACCCATCACAATGACCGGCTCAGAGAGAACATCACGAAACGAACTCAAGAGAGACTCATCCACGAACGCGGAAGCCGAGGGCGTTTGGAGAGGAATTTGAAGGAGCATGGGTGTAGTGGAGACGCGACAGCTTAAGCAGGGACAGCTTCGTGACGAACGCGTTCGAGTTCAAGGATCGAATCCGTTTTAATCTTAGCTTCTTGCTCGAGAAAAAAACGATTCACACCGGGAATAGAGGTCAGCCAGTCCTTAAGCAGGGTAAATACGCGTTTCACCTCGACCTTGTATTGGCGCACCATGTCGGCAATGAGGGCGCCAATTTCTTTCCCTTTTTGCATGAAGCGTTGCTTCGCGTCTTCCGGCATGGGCGCCAAGGCTTCATCTAAACCAGATTCAAGAATTTTTTGTACATCTTCGGCTACCTTGTCAGGTGGCGTGGCGATCGTTGGCGCAACCGGCGCCGCTACTAGCTGTTGATCTGTTGACTGCGCGGCCGCAACCACGACTGGCACCTGCTCTTGGACCGTCGCCGATTCGGGGCTCGGCTCACTCACAACCTGTTCAACCGTAGACGGAACAGCGACCGACGCCTGTGACATCTGCTCTACGGGTGCAACCGGAATCGTCTCGGGGGCAGGAACAGAAGCCGCTACAGGCGCTGATTCCAACACCTGTTCCGGCACCTTCGGAACCTCGGGAGGGGCCTCAGGAGTCGGGGTAGAAGAAGATAAAAAGCCGCTATCCATGCGAGCAGGATACCACAAGGCCTAGAGCTTTCGAAGACGGCTTTCCCCTGCTGCATCCTCTACAATCCAACCCCTCACTTTGAGTTCATCACGAAGACGGTCGGAAGCTGCCCAGTCTTTGTTCGCACGAGCCTGTTGACGCTCGACCTGCAATGTCTGGATATCAACAGGGATTTCGCACTCATCAACCTTCCAAGCTGCAACTCCTAGGCCTAACACCTCATCAAGCTTCAACAATGTTGTGTATGCCTTTGATGCCGCCGAATCCGCTGAGCTCACGCGTAATAGCCCGTGCACTAATGCTAGCACTTTCGGAGTATTCAGATCGTCAGCAATCGCCGTTTTAAAATCAGCTACAACCGTCTCATCAAGCTCTGCTTCGGTATCCGCATGGTTCATTCTGTACTCCAATACCCAGCGCTTCACCTTCTGCAGTGCATTCTGCGCTCCTTCAAGCGCTTCCCAGGTAAAGTTCAGCTTTGAACGATAGTGCGCACCCAAACAGAAATAGCGAAACGCCATCGGATCGATCCCGTGTTCACGAATATCTTGCAGCGTGTAGCCGTTCCCCAGCGACTTGGACATTTTTTGCCCATCGACCGTAATAAACTCGTTATGCAGCCAATAGTTGGCGAGCGGTTTTTCAAAGGCGGCTTCTGACTGTGCAATCTCATTCTCGTGATGCACAGGAATGTGATCAACGCCACCGCAATGAATATCAAACGGTTGGCCTAAATACTTCACAGCCATCGCAGAACACTCTAGGTGCCAACCCGGAAAGCCAACCCCCCAAGGACTCTCCCACTCCATGTCACGCTTCTGCTCTGCCGGTGAAAACTTCCAGAGCGCGAAGTCCGTACCATTCCGTTTTTCTTCATTCAGCTCAACACGCGCCCCCGCCTCCTTATCTTCCAGTTTTTGGCCAGATAACTTGCCATAACTTGGCAGTTTCGCTGTATCAAAGTAGATGCCATCGCTTGTTTTGTAGGTAAACCCTTTTGTCTCAAGCAATTTCACCAGATCAATCTGCTCCTGAATGTGATCCGTGGCACGTGGCAATTGTTCAGGCGTAAGGATGTTCAAATCTCGGATATCCTGACGAAAGGAAGTCTCATATTCGCGCGCGACCTCCCAAGCCGACTTCCCTGTACGGCGGGCACCCTTTTCCATCTTATCCTCACCATCATCTGCATCGCTCACTAAGTGCCCTACGTCGGTCACATTCATGACATGTGTGACGTCGTATCCCTCCAAGATCAACGCACGATGAAGAACGTCTTCAAACGTAAAGGCGCGAAGATTCCCGATGTGTACACGGTCATACACCGTCGGTCCACAGGTATACAGACCGACTTTTTTTGGTTCGATCGGTTCAAACAGCTCGAGTCTGCGATGAAGGGTATTCCAAAGATGTAACATGCTTCGAAGCGTAGCCGATGCCACGCCTCAAGGCAAAATTAAGGCCGTCTCCGAAGTTCACGCTGCTCCTGCAACCGCTCCAGACGCTTCCGTCTCAATTCCTCTGCCCGCTTCTTGCGAAGCGCGTCACGCTCTTCACGCTTCTCCCGCTCTTCGTTCTGTATACGCTGACGCTCCATCGTTTCTTTCAATTCCCGGGAAGGCCGTAGATAGCGACGAGTGGTGGTAGCTATAGGCAGATCTTTCGTAGCCGTTGCTACTTGGCGTCTCGCCTCAAACCGTGGGATGAACAAACGCGTAGCATTTTTGATATCACGCGCGCTGTCCGAGCCAGCATCGTCCTCCTCCCTCTCCGTTTGCTGGTTCTGTTTCTTCGGTCTTAACACCTCCGTGATAGCAGAACGCGTCGTCGTAGCAGGGATGGCCGCTGTGGCTTTCAAAAATTTCTTGATAGCGGGTGGAACGGGTTTCTTTTTCTCTTGGAGAATTTTTACCTCTTTTTTGCGACGCTCTACCAATTTGTCGACGACTTTTCGCTTCTGTACAGGCGTGACTGCAAGCTTTACTTCCACTTCTTCAATCACCTGTCGCACAGGATACAAAACCGTGTCCGGCAACACATCATCCGAAGCATAGGCATACGAACTCAATCCAATACACACAACGAGCACAAGCACCGCTACGGCAGTAAACATACGCGCAAAAGAATAGACCGGAGAAAGAGCGTCCGATCCGCCCAACGCTCCTGCCGTGCGCAAATACATCAACATCGCCTCGCGTTCACTTGAACGAGGCGTAGAACGTTGCCGTATGCGGCGCAGAGAGAGCCAAGTACGAAACATATTAAAAGGGTGATTTCAGGAGACGTTGTAGCTGCTTGAGTGAGCGCATGGCTTGAATACGGAGGGCGCCAGCTGACTTTCCAAACGACTTGGCTAACTCTTCAAAGCTCCAACCTTCGAGATACTTCTGACGGATGAGTTCAGCCTCTTGCTCAGGAAGACGCGCTAACGCCTCGAGCAGCACACGTTCGTCCTCACGTGTTTGCACACCCTCCAAGTGGTCAACCCGTACCGCTACATGGTGCTCCGCATCTTCGAGGGTGATCGTCTCTTTATGTGCCGCATAGGCGTTGTAGATGTGGTTCCGAGCGATGGTGTAGATCCAGGCCCGTGTACCACGTGATGGATCGTATCGCTCAAACGCTTGATACGCTTTGAGAAAAATCTCTTGCGTGAGATCCTTCGCCCGTTCGCGATCTTGCGCTACGCGAAACAACACAAAACGGAACACATGATCGACATGTGTGTGATAGAACGCTTCGAACTGCTGTCGATCCATGCTGTTCTCACTACTAGATACAGCTTTTCCCGTCAATTTGTTACTCCTCTTCTATTTCATCCTGAAAACTAGGCGGTCTCCCTAAGGCCGCCAGAGCAATAATCGGCGCCAAAAACCAAACAGAACGTGCCATATCATGCAAAAAAACGATCTGGAACAGCTTGGGTAAACGGGCGATCCATTCACTCGGTAAAAGAAATAAACTCGTACTCGCTAAGAATCCAACCTCCAATACACCAAAGATTCCGGCATGAATCCAATGCCCTCGATCACGCGACAAATTCTTCAACATCGAGGAACGCCACAAAATAAGGAAGAGCACGATAAATAATCCTAAAAACCAAGCTACTCGGAGTGCTGGAATACGCCCCAAACCTAACCCCTGACTCACAAGCGAGATCACCGGCGCATTCGTGACCACACAAAACGCCATATAGAGCGACAAGAGAACAATCGCTGCACGATCACGACCAATTGCAAGGCCGTATCCAAAGCCTAAGACAATTGCCGCTAACAGAAACAGGGCTTCCGACGGAATCGCCCAACTCCCGATCATGAAAGGGGTGGAAAAAGGAGCGAACATCAACGCCTAGTATAGATCGAAACCCATTTTCGTACTACCAAAGTATCGTTGGCTTTTCTCCGCAGCGGGAACGAACAAAATAGTTCATCAAACGCTCTTTGTAGACTTCTTTAACCTGATCCGCCGCAAGGATGGATTGAATGATTTCATCGAGATGCTTTTCGACGGTGTCTTCCATTTTGTAGAGAGGACCCAGGATCCCGGAGCGGGGCGCTTCATAAAGCATTCCGTCTTGACCACGCAAATACCCAACGCAGTTCACTAAACTAATCAGAGCCGGCATTTGATGAACCGCTGCGCTCGCCCCCTCTTTCTCAATACGCTCTTTCATGCGAACACACTCACGCTCTGCCATGGCAAAAAAAGATTCTGCAAACCGTAGATACTCATCCGTATTCGCTTCACAAGGAATGTTCGAAGGAGGCATAAAGAACAATGAACATTATAGCTGAGCGCTCTTCATATGCTCCAGCACATCGCGCTGCTCACGACTTAATTTCTTTGGAACATGCGGAAACACGTGAACGATATGATTTCCTTTCCCGGAAGAACGAAGAAATGGAATACCTTGATTCCGCAACGTAAACTGAGTTCCTGGCTGTGTCCCTTCCGGAATTTTAAGCGTCGTCTTGCCCTGAAGCGTCTCCACTTCAATCTCACCCCCCAGAACGAGCAGGCTATACGCCACATCTTGTTTCGCATGAACATCATTCCCCTCGCGCTGGAAACGAGGATCATCTTCAACATGAACGCGTACATACAAATCGCCGGAACGCGCCCCGTGCGCCGCCGCCTCACCTTCGCCGACCACTTTTAACACTTCGCCAGACGCGATTCCGGCTGGGATATCGAGCTCCATTTGCTGCTCACGACGTTCAATACCGCTGCCCTTACAGGTCTTACAATCTTCACTCCAGGTCTGACCACGCCCAGCACAGCGTGAACACGTCACAGCCGTCTGAATCGTGCCAAACATCGTACGCTGCGCTTGCCTGACCTGCCCATGGCCATTGCACTCCTTACATTTATCAGACTTCGCAGACGCAGGATGACCTTCACCCTTACATGCACTGCATTGAGATGGCTTGTAGAGCTTCACACTACGCCGCGTCCCAAACGCAGAATCACGAAACGCAATACGAACGTCGACTTCGATATCCTTGCCACGCGCCTGACGCGCGCCACCTCCACCCGCCCGAAATCCAAACATCTCACCCAAGACATCTCCCAAATCACCCAAGTCCTGACCCTGAAACCCACTAAAATCGAATCCGCCAAACCCCCCACCTCCAAAACCACCAAAGCCGCCCATGTCCGGACCAGCACCACCCTGCTCAAATGCCGCCGAACCAAAACGATCATAGGTCTGACGCTTTTTCGCGTCGCCTAGCACTTGATACGCCTCATTAATTTCCTTGAAGCGCGTATCATCGCCACCGCCCTTGTCTGGGTGGTGTTGGTGAGCGAGTTTTCGATAGGCTTTCTTGATGTCGTCATCAGATGCGCCTTTCGAAACACCCAAGATGGAATAGTAGTCTTTGGCCATGGAGGTACTGCTTACTGATTGTTACCCGCTAAGAGCTTTGGTTCGTCTGCTTCCTGAATGGCTCCGTGATGCTGTTCGTAAAGCGAGACGTTTTCTGCAAGCGCACGGAGAATGCGCTTCATATGACGTGGACTCACAACCAATCGTGAGACTAGCTCCCCCGCCGGAGGAAAGGCAGAGATAAAATCCAACACAAATTCCTCCGGCGTATGCGCCACCTGCATTTGATTGGCGTACTTGCCACTTAAGGTCCCTTCGGGGGCTTGAATATTCATACAGGTGCACGTGGGAACAGATTTATTATATTACTTGCCTTCTCCGTCCGCACCAGAAGCACTTCCTGTTCCTGACTGCGCGTCTCCGGCTGGAGGCGTTTGTGCTTGATCTCCGTCCTTCTTCTCATACATAGCAGCACCGACTTTCTGGGCCGCATCAGCCAGTTCATCAGAAGCTTTCTTGATCGCTTCAAGATCCTCGCCGTCCTTGATCTTCTTCAAAGCTTCAAGCTTCTCCTCAACCGCTTTCTTATCGTCTGCCGAAGCCTTATCCCCTGCTTCTTTCATCATCTTCTCTGTCGTATAGATCATAGTCTCCGCCATATTCTTCACTTCCACCGACTCACGACGCTTCTTATCTTCTTCGGCGTGCGCTTCGGCTTCTTTGCGCATCTTTTCCACCTCGTCCTTACTTAAGTTCGTCGAAGCAGTAATCGTGATCTGCTGTTCCTTGCCCGTCGCCTTATCTTTCGCCTTCACGGAAAGAATACCGTTCGCATCGAGATCGAAGGTAACTTCAACTTGAGGAACGCCACGTGGCGCGGAAGGAATCCCCGACAACGTAAATTTCCCAAGCGAACGATTGTCCACCGCCATTTCACGTTCACCCTGCATCACATGGACTTCGACCGACGTCTGCCCATCGGCTGCTGTTGAGAAGATCTGTGACTTCGAGGTTGGAATCGTCGTGTTACGCTCGATGAGTTTTGTCATGACGCCACCCAATGTTTCGAGACCAAGTGAAAGAGGCGTGACATCGAGAAGCAGAAGCTCGCCCTTGATGTCTCCCTGCAAGTTTCCAGCCTGAATGGCTGCACCAATCGCCACTACCTCATCTGGGTTTACGGACGCATTTGGTTTCTTACCAAAAAACTTTTCCACCGTCTGAATCACGAGCGGCATGCGGGTCATTCCACCTACCAACACCACCTCATCAATGTTCGAGACAGACAATTTCGCATCCGCCAACGCCTTACGACATGGCTCAAGTGTCTTTTCCACAAGATCACCGACCAATTTCTCCAAATCAATGCGCTTCATCTTGAGCAGCAAGTGCTTTGGACCCGTCGCATCGCTCGTAATGAACGGCTGGTTGATTTCGGTCTCAAGCGCGCTCGAGAGCTCGATCTTGGCACGCTCTGCGGCGTCCTTAATACGCTGCAAGGCAAGCGTATCCTTACTCAAATCGATCCCTTCCGACTTCTTAAACTCTTCGACGATCCATTGAATGATACGTTGATCAAAGTCATCACCACCCAAGTGCGTATCACCATTCGTGGCACGAACTTCAATTGTATTCTGATCAGCGGAAGCGTCATACGCCACTTCAAGAACGGACACATCGAATGTTCCTCCTCCCAAGTCGTACACAACAATCTTTTCATCTTTCTTGCGATCAAAACCGTACGCAAGCGCAGCCGCCGTTGGCTCGTTGATGATACGACGCACATTCAACCCAGCGATTTCGCCAGCCACCTTCGTCGCCTGACGCTGAGAGTCATCAAAGTAGGCTGGTACCGTAATCACGGCTTCGGTGATCTTTTCACCCAGCTTAGCTTCGGCATCCGCTTTGAGCTTCTGCAGCACCATGGCCGAAATTTCTTCTGGAGAGTACTCCTTGTCCCCCATGGCTACGCGTACGCCTTCACCCTTCTGCGACAACTTGTAGGGAAGCCATTTCGCATCGCGCTGAACCTCCGTATCACTCCACGGACGTCCAATCAAACGCTTCACAGAAAACAACGTATTCGCAGGATTCACAACGCCCTGACGCTTCGCAAGCTGCCCGACCAAACGTTCGCCGGTTTTTGTAACAGCCGTCATCGAGGGAGTAGTACGCGCACCTTCGGCATTTTCGAGCACTTTTGGCTGACCGCCTTCCACCACCGCCATACATGAGTTGGTGGTTCCAAGGTCAATTCCGAGAATTTTTGGCATAGATTACTGGGAGAAATAATATGGTATTTATGACTGGCCCTTGATCTGTACTTTCACCGCACCGCCTTCTTCCTGCGCCTTTGGAATGGTGAGCTTCAGGATTCCTTGCTCGTACACAGCCTCTGTTTTATTGGCGAGTACTTTCGCCGGCAAAACAATCTGACGAAACACCGATCCGCAGCGCACTTCTTTACGATAGTAGTTTTTTTCATCAACCTCCGTCTTGCGTTCATTCGTTCCCTTCACCGAGAGAATCCCGTTTTCAATCGAGATGTCGAGTTTGTTCGCATCCACGCCTGGCATTGGCATTTCGACTACCACCGCCATGTCAGTTTCATACATATCGACCGCTGGAATAAGGCCGCTCGCCCCCTGTGTTGGAGCAAGGCTGCCGCTTCCGCGCATTTCCTCAAAGAACTTTTCCATCGCATCAAACGGCTGTTGATCAAAGAACGGAGAAAGGGGTGACCACTTAATGATAGACATAGAAGGTGAGATTATTGTGAATTCACAATGACCTGAGCAGGACGAAGAACGCGGCCATGTAACTTCCAACCATCTTGAATGACACGAACAATGTGCTCGGCTGGAACTTCCGTGGATGATTCGCGACCAACCGCCTCATGAAGCAAGGGGTCAAAGACGCCCTGTACTGCAATTCGTTCGAGACCCGTGCCTTGCGCGGCCTGCTCCCAGAGCGATTGCACCGCCTTCAATCCAACCAACCATGAATCCCATTGCTTGCGAACCTCTTCTGGAAGATTGGTTGTATCTGGAATATGACGAAGCGCTGTTCCAAAATGCTCAATGGCCGGCAACAAAGACTGAAGCAGTGACGTATTGGCAAATTTTACGTAGTCGACACGATCGCGTTCTCGTTCCTTAAGAGCATTAGCATAGTCGGCTTGCGCGCGCTTCCAGCCAGCCAGATATTCTTCACACTGAGCTTTCAATTTCGCGAGATCATCTGGAAGCGACGTCGAGTCTGCAGCGTCTTGTTGGATTTGGTCATCAGACATAGGAGCAAATTAATTGCGAGAGAGAGAAATAATGTCACGTACCCCAAGCATAAAACGGTAGATCGTTTGGTATTCCATACGCATCGGCCCAAGCACACCGATCATGGACGAACCCACACTGAGAAGCACGGTGCCACACGCCTGACCGAAGGGACATTCAGCGCCGAGCAAGATGCGCGGATCTTCGATACGAGCCTTGCGCGCTTGGAGAAGCGCGTCGTCCAAACGATCAAGTAGTTCCGTGAGCGACACAACGCGCTGCCAATCTCGAAACTCCGGCTGAGAGAAGAGATGCGACAGACCTGTGTAGTACGTATCCGCCTCACCGAGCGCTGTCACAACCGCGAGCTCTGATGTTTCCGCCAATGTTTTCGCGAGAGACTTGAGACGACGCTCAGGCTCTGGATCGCTCATATACGCACGCTCGAACAAATCATGCTCGCGCTTAGGGCAAGCTTTTGGCACCACGAAACGCGTGACATAGGCCTGAAACCCTTGCTCGGTTGGAATGCGCCCACCAGACGTATGAGGCTGCATAAGCAGTCCCTCTTCTTCGAGTTCCGCGCACCAGTTACGTACCGTGGCTGGACTCACTTCCAAGTTGTAGCGAGATACCAACGATTGCGACCCAACCGGTTGGGCGCTTGCGATGTATTCCTCAACGATTGCTTGGAATAGGCTAGCACGACGTTCATCCATAGTAAGTGACCTTTCGGCCCGGACATTAGCACTCTCATATTTTGAGTGCTAATGCAGTATAAAAATGTCTGTGCTTGAGTGTCAAGATTCATGCCTTTATCCAGAACTTCGCACGCGTTGTTTTTTGAAAGAGCATCGTTTACCCTACCAGGCATGTTGTAACACAAAAGGCGTAGGCGGCTATTTGGCAGCTATTTCAAAAATCCTTCATTCTTTTGTTTTTTCTCTATGCACAATTTGAACACGATCGATCCGCAACTCGCTGAATTCATTCAAGAAGAAAAAGTCCGTCAACAACACGAACTCGAACTCATCGCTTCAGAGAACTACGTCTCCGAAGCCGTTCTTGAAGCCGTTGGCTCAATTTTGACAAATAAGTATTCGGAAGGGTACCCCACTCGCCGCTACTACGGCGGAAATCACGTCATCGACAAAGTCGAATCGCTCGCCATTGCACGAGCCAAACAACTCTTTCGCGCCGAACATGCGAACGTACAGCCACACGCTGGCGCTCAGGCGAACTTCGCGACCTATCTCGCGCTCTGTAAGCCTGGGGACACAATTCTTGCCATGAATCTGGCGCACGGTGGACACCTCACTCATGGCTCCCCTGTTAGCTTTAGCGGGAAATGGTTCAACGTCGTTCCGTATGGCGTACGCCAAGACACGCATCGCGTAGACATGGATGAAGTGCGCTCGCTCGCCCTTCAACACAAGCCTCGCATGATCATTGCCGGCTTCTCCGCCTACCCACGCCACTTAGACTTTGTAGGCTTCGCCAAAATCGCCGAAGAAGTAGGCGCCTACCTCATGGTCGACATGGCACACATCGCAGGACTCGTTGCGACCAAGCTCGCGCCCGACCCCGTACCATATGCGGACGTTGTCACAAGCACGACACACAAAACACTCCGTGGACCACGTGGGGCACTGATCTTGTGTAAAGAAAAAGATCGCCTCGACCCTGATGGAAAGCGCACACTTGCTCAGAAAATCGATAGCGCCGTCTTTCCAGGCGCACAAGGTGGACCATTGGAGCACGTGATCGCTGGCAAAGCTGTCGCCTTTCATGAAGCCCTTCAACCAGCATTCGTGGAATATCAACAACGCGTACTCGCGAATGCCGTCGCAATGGAACGCGCATTCTTGCGTGAAGGCGCAAAACTCGTGTCAGGCGGAACCGATAATCATTTATTACTCGTCGATGTGACTCCGTGGGGCGTTGGCGGAAAAGATGCGGAAATCGCTCTAGAAAAAGTCGGCATTTCAATCAATAAAAACATGCTGCCATTTGATCCACGTAGTCCGATGGATCCGTCCGGCATCCGTGTTGGCACACCAGCTATCACAACACGTGGCTTCACAGAACAAGGCGCAGAAGAAGTCGCAGGACTCATCGCTCGATCACTCAAGAACGTGAACGATGCAGGCGTTCAGGCGCAGGTAGCTAAACGCGTCTCGGAGCTTGCAGAGGCGCATCCCATTTATTGAACATCGCCGCTGTGAGCTGGATGGGCAAATCTATAAACTAGTTGAAAATATCCTTGCCGGCTTCAAAACCGCATGAGGCGAGACCTGGATCTGCGAATATCCGATCAACGCGAGCGGCTTCCGTGCTAGGATCGAACACGAAGATGTCACGCTCATCACGATCGACGAGCAGGGTAACGAGCTGAAGATCATGAATGTGGTCGAGCTCCTCGAGGACGAGGCGGATCGCTTCGATGAGGGAGAGTTCCCGGAGGTGTGATGACACGGCGCCCGGCCAGCCTTGGTCGGGCGCCGAACTGCGTCTCATATCAATTGCTTTGGTTGCTTTTTTCAATCAACTTCGGTATTCTCTCAACACAATTTAATCAATAGGGGCGTCGTATAATGGTAGTACAACGGTCTCCAAAACCGTTAGCGTGGGTTC
>CAZENZ010000004.1:0-33227 GCA_964513705.1 uncultured Gammaproteobacteria bacterium | reverse complement strand
GCCATCAAAGATCTTCGCAAGAACCATAAACGAGCTGCGAAAAATCTTCGTCTCAAGACCCACTTGAAACACCTCACTCGCTCTCTCACCGATTTGGTGAAAGATGGAAAAGCGAGCGAAGCCAAAGAGACACTTGGCAAGTTGCAACAGACATTAGCAAAGGCCGCCAAGAACCACGTTCTTCACGGTAACAACGCCAAGCGAAAAATCGCGAATGCGTTCAAGCTCGTCAACAAGAAGTAAGCTTGTCCACAAAATCCCTCGCTATCGGCGAGGGATTTTGTATCTTTATAAGTCCATTCTTTCGTGCGCAGACTTTAAATGATTGTCGCCAACTCATCTTCGCGCAAAAATCCTTGTCGCTGCAACATAACAGACTCCAATAAACGCAGGAAACGCTCTTCACTGTCCCGTGTGGTCATTCCTTTTAATTTTCTCACGACAAATGATGGCACATTCGACTCATCACCCGCCTGCACGCGCTGAAAGGCGCGCATCTGAGATAAGAGTGGGTAGATTAATGTCTCCGCGCCCACCTCCTCGGCCGCACGACGCCACTCGGGATCTTGTTTTACGTACGCATCCGCCCAATCAAATGTATTGCGTTCACTTAGAGGCTGCCCTTGATTCGCCCTCCTAGGAAAACCCACATCACCACCAGCCGCACCTTGCAACAGCAAAAACATGGCCTGCCAACTATCGCCCTGTGTCTGTTCAATAATTTCTTTAATCTGTTCGTTCGAAAGCAAATAACCGAGCTTCTTTGCCTGTTCAATCAACCACACTTCGCAACCACGAACATCTAATCGAGGAAAATCATAGCGTAAAAATTTCGGCACCGCGGACAGTGTCCTTAGGACCACATCGGGTGGCGCCTCCTTTTCCACACTCACAACAATCACATTTTCTGGATCAACGGATAGGGCTTTTTCAAGCGCTGTAACACGTCCTTTTGGACAACCGTTCAACAAATCACGCACCCGCAGAAACCGTCGGGGAGTAAACAAGCTCACGGTATTCACACGTTCGGCAACAGCATCCACAAGCTCCGTTCCTTCCTGCAACAACTGCTCTGTACTCGAACCGTCCAGATCATACTTGTGACGAAAAGCCGATTCCAATTCATTGGCTTTCTCAAGCGCACGATAGAGGTCTGGTCCCACACACAGGATGAACATGGGAACAGCCTAACCGGCCTACACCAACCCTTCAACTGGCTTCATTTCATCCCAACGTATACCCGCTTTCGCCTCAACCAAAATGGGCACACCGATATTGCGAATCTGCTCCATGGCTATTTTTACAGCTTTTGCTACACGCGTTACGTCGTCAGGCGGAACTTCAAAGACCAATTCATCGTGCACTTGAAGCAGCAGACGCGCTTTCGGACAGAGCGCGGGCAACATCGCGTCGATCTCGATCATGGCGAGCTTCATAAGATCTGCATCCGTTCCTTGCACCGGCATGTTAATCGCCATACGTTCTGCCTGTGCACGCAACTGTGGAAGCGGGGACTGGATATCTGGAAAGTACCGACGTCGACCAAATAACGTCTCGGCATATCCGTTCTCACGCACAAAGTTTTTCGTAAACTCCATGAACGTCTTCACGCCACGATACACCGTAAAATAGGTCTCGATAAACTGCTTCGCCTCGGCATAGGTGATGCCCGCCACCTGCGACAATCCGTGCGGGCCCTGACCGAAAATAATCCCGAAATTAATGGCCTTCGCAATGCGGCGCTGATCTTTTGTCACGGACGTATGAGGAATGTTCCAGATAGCCGCAGCTGTGTCGGTGTGAATGTCGTGCCCCAATTCAAATGCCTCTGTCATACGTGCATCTTTCGCAAGCGCAGCGACCACGCGCAGCTCAATCTGCGAATAATCACATGACAAGAGGGTATAACCCGATGCTGCCACAAAGGCATGACGGATGCGGCGACCCAGGTCTGTGCGAATCGGAATGTTCTGAATGTTTGGATCTTTCGAGGACAGTCGTCCCGTCGCCGCCACCGCCTGATGAAAAGTCGTATGTACACGACCTTCGTCGTCCGTGAGCGTCGGCAATGGCTCGACATACGTCGACAAGAGCTTGCTCACTTCGCGATATTCTTCGATCTGTTCGATCAATGGATGTTGGCCGCGCAGCTTATCAAGCTCAGCCGCCGCGGTAGAAAATCCGGTTTTTCCTTTTTTAATCCCTTTCGTAGGAAGTTTCAGATGCGTAAACAAGACCTCCGCGAGCTGGCCTGGCGAAGCCGGATTAAACGTCGTGCCGGCCGTTTCCTGCATCGCTTGTTCCAGACGACGTTTCTCATTTCCAAGCTCGACCGACAACTCACCCAAATAAGCACGATCAACTTTTATCCCATGACATTCCATGCGATACAATACTGGAATCAGGGGCAATTCAAATGAATGAAGTACCTCTTCTAATCCCGCTTCTTTTACTTCTGCTTTTTGCCGTTCATGGAGGGCACGAATCAGAACTGCCATCGCAGACGGAGTCGGACGCTCCGGTAACACATTCAACGAGTAGCGTGCCGCCAAATCGTTCAATGTGAACATGCGATCACCCGCGCTGAGCAAATATCCTGCGAGCAATACATCGACACCCCAAGCGCGAGGCGGCACAAGTCCAAGCCTACGCAGGCTGTGCATGATCGCTTTCGCATCATGAGCGAGAAATCGTTTGTCGGTCGCAAAAAGAGCATTCAGCGCTCCTTGAATCGAGGCCGATTTCAACTCGGCTTGTCGCAATACAATGCAGCGCTGTGCATCCGCTAGCGCCACGCCGTAGGCTTCATTTCCGAAGAGCGAATCTGCGGATTCCTCCAGCACCAGCACCGTGAGCTCCGACGACTCCGTGAGCTCCGCGAGCTTCTTCTTCGCATCTTTCTCATCTTTTGCAACCTCCTCTATCAAGATCGATGAAGTGTGACCGACGCCCATTTTCTTTGATGTCTTTGCCGTCTTCGTAACAGTTTCTTTTTTCTCACTATCTTTCCCACCCAGCGGCCGCTTCAATAAACTATTAAATCCCATCTCCTGAAGGAATGATCGCCATTCATTCGTCTCGAGCGTCTGATCTGCTAAAGCCTCCAACCTCCACTTGATGGGGACATCCGTGCGAATGGTCACCAGGTCCATAAGTTGAGGAATCTCTTGTTCTGCGCCCAGCAATTTTTGACGAAGCGAGGCGCTGAGCTTTGAAGACACGTCGTGCGCCGCCTTTAACATACCTTTAATCGATCCGTATGTTTGCAAAAGCTCTGTGGCCCCCTTCTCACCAATTCCCTTGACTCCGGGAATGTTGTCCGATGGATCTCCACGAAGCGCCTTGTATTCCAAGAACTGTTCCGGACTCAATCCATATGTTTCTTGAAGCTGCGCTTCATCATATAGCAATGTCTCGCTCACGCCTTTTTTGAACGTGAGAACCGACACGCCTTTTCGAATCAACTGAAGCGCGTCTCGATCACCCGTCACGATCGTCACCTCCCAGTCATCTTTGGCGGACTTCACCGCCATCGTACCAATCAAATCATCCGCCTCATATCCATCCAATTCATACGACTCAATCCCTAGCAACAAAAGCGCACGTTTCACGACCGGAATTTGCGCATATAATTCATCGGCTTGTTTTTCCCGTTGCGCTTTATACGCTTCATACGCCTGATGACGGAACGTCGGGGCAGCCGTATCCCAACATGCCACGAACGCATCTGGTTTATGCTCTTCCAAGAGCTTCAAAACAACATTCACCACTCCATAGACAGCGTTCACCATCTGACCGGTGGGCGAGGTAAGCGGGGGAAGGGCGTGCCACGCTCGATGAAGCAGGGCATTTGCATCTAAAATGAAGAGGCGTCGAGACATGGAAAAAGGGTAGCATGGGGCGCCTTCACGAACCATCCGAGGTCTGCTAGCATCAGCTGGCATTGCGCACACTGCGAACGATGCGATCAAGGCGTGGTAGCCAAGTGGTAAGGCACGGGTCTGCAAAACCTGTATTCGTGGGTTCGATTCCCACCCACGCCTCCAAACAAAATCCCCCGGCATAAGCTGGGGGATTTTGCGTTTTATTGGGTGGCACGAGTGGCACGCTTCAAGGCATTTTCCTGAGCGATGCGCTTCCACTGCGTTTTGCTGTTATCGCCCCATTCAATGACTTCGATTTTCACGTTGCGCTTAAGACCAAACTGACGGGCATCGGCTTTACTCGACATCCAAACATCAGCGCGCAAGTTATAGCGTGGATTCATGCGGTCGTGGACTTCGAAGACACGGTCTCCGAACAGGCTTGGAATACGCACTTTTGTCCCGAAGGGCAAAAAGTTGGCGGCCAAGATTCCATCACGCACCGTCGTCCCATCAGCCGTCGTAAACGGCGAGTCATCCGTCTGACCAACCTCAGAGTTATAGGCCGTCATACTGATCGAGTAGACCTTTAAGGCCTCGGGCGAAGCTGGGGGCACGACCTCAAGCACGGCTGGATCGCCGATCTCAGAGCGCATGTCAGTGTCTTCCGGAAGTTCCGTTACTTGAGTACTTGTGACGACCGCGTTGGTTGTTTCAGACACGGGCGCGGCGGCATGCACCGCCTGAATGGACGAAATGGGCGAAGTCACGAGCGAAAGAGTAAATAACCCAGCCAAAATCACCTGGTTCCAGGGGCGTTTACCACCTTCAGACGTAGAGTTCGTCGACATAGGGTTTGGATACAACAAAAGCCCTGTTCGGGCTCTTGGAGGCCAACAACATATCATATTTGCGGGTTTTTGTCAACGGAAGTACACTGTTTTTACGCTATCTTTAGCCAAATTATCGTCTATGCCCCTTTCGCGTTTATCATCTATTTTACGCCGAAACGCCCAGAGTTCACCGGAACAGACTGGCCGCGACCAAAAAGGTCGGGTCTTGCGCTTCCTGAAACGAGCTGGGCTGGCCTTGGTTGGTGCAGGGGCGATTGGGATCTTCTGCTTCACCTTGTTTTTAGCCTGGGTAAGTCGTGACCTTCCAAATCCAGACACCCTTTCGACCAGAGATGTCCCTCAGTCGACCAAAATCTACGACCGTACTGGCAAAACGTTGCTCTACGAACTCCACGGCGACGAAAAACGCACGCTCGCTAAGATCGACGACATTCCTCTGAACATGCGGAATGCAACGATCTCGATTGAAGACCGTCGTTTCTACCAGCACCACGGCGTGTATTGGAAGGGGTTGATTCGTGCCGTTGGGATGAGCGTCCTTACGCAGACACGCGTTAAAGGGACCTCCACACTTACCCAACAACTCGTCAAAAACGCCATATTGAGCAACGAGCGTTCACTCATGCGCAAGGCACGTGAGTTTGTATTGGCATTACAAATCGAACGAACATTTTCAAAAGACCAGATCTTACAATTGTACCTGAATGAAATTCCGTACGGCTCAACTATCTATGGCATCGAATCAGCTTCGCAGAGCTACTTTGGGAAATCCGTCAAAGATCTGACATTAGATGAAGCCGCTCTCCTCGCTGCCATCCCACAAGCCCCAGACCTCTACTCCCCGTATGGCACCGGAACACGTGGTGATAATCGAGCGCGACTTGTTGTACGTCAGCATTATATTTTGGACGTAATGGCCGAAGAAGGCTACATCACGAAAGATCAGGCTACCGCCGCCAAAACCGTCCGCACCCTCGACAAACTCAAACCAAAAACCTACACCCAACTCAAGGCACCACACTTTGTCATGTACGTGCGTTCACAGCTGGTCGAGACCTATGGCTTAAAGCGCGTCGAGGAAGGGGGCTTACGTGTTATCACGACGCTCGATTGGGATAAACAGCAGATCGCAGAGCAAGAAGTCGTGAAGGGTGTCGAAGCCCGAGGCAAGGCATACAAGTTCACAAACGCGGCCCTCATTTCACTCGACCCAAAGACGGGCCAAGTACTAGCCATGGTTGGCTCCAAAGATTTTACCGACGACGAAATTGATGGGCAGGTGAATGTGACGCTTCGTCCACGTCAACCAGGTTCGAGTTTCAAACCGATCGTGTACGGGTTGGCGTTTGCGCGTGGTTACCTGCCACAAACGATTCTTTGGGATGTCGATACCACATTTCGTACCGAGATTGGAGCCTATACGCCACACGATTACGATTTCAAGCAGCGTGGACCGCTCAGCATGCGCATGTCGCTGCAAAACTCACTCAACACACCTGCTGTAAAAACGCTGTATCTAGTGGGTTTGGGTCGCGTGCTCGATTTCACTGAGCGCCTTGGCTATACAACGCTTAGTGATCGGAGTCGTTTTGGATTATCGCTCGCTTTGGGGGGAGGGGAAGTGAAACCAATTGAACACGCTTCTGCCTTTGCTGCCTTTGCGAATGATGGCATCCAGCAACCAACCGCCTCCATTTTGCGCGTTGAGGATCACGATGGCGTTGTCCTTCAAGAATGGAAGCGAGGGGAAGGGACACGCGTGATCGACAGCCAGGCAGCACGCCTCCTTGCAGATGTGATGAGCGACAACCAGGCCCGTGCCCTCGTCTTCAACCAAGCGGCTCGCAACTACCTCACACTCGCGGACAGACCGGTCGCTGCCAAAACAGGAACCACCAACAACTACAACGATGCCTGGACCGTTGGCTTCACACCGAACCTCGCAACCGTAGTCTGGGTAGGGAACAGCGATGGAAAAGAAATGAGTCGCGGCGCGGATGGTTCGATTGTGGCAGCACCAATTTGGGGTGGCTACATGAAACAAGCAACAAAGAGTATGCCGATCGAGCGCTTCAAGACCGCGGAGGCCCCTTCTACAGACAAGGCAGCTCTATTAGGTACGGCTATCATGCAAAAAGTGCGCGCTGTAAAGGGAGAGAACAAACTCGCCAGTGATCTCACACCCGCAGAACTCGTTGAAGACCGCATCTACTACGCGCCACACGAAATCTTGTACTACCTCGATAAAGATGACCCAACAGGACCAGCTCCCAGCAATCCAGCGCAGGATCCCCAGTTTGAAAACTGGGAACGCGCCGTGCAGCTTTGGGTCAGCAAAGCGACGAGTACCCAGTTCGGACCGATCCCAACCGAGGTTGATTCGCTGCATACACCGGATCAACAGCCGGTCGTTTCGATCATCACCCCAACCGATGGATTCAACGTCACTTCTCGAATTCTCCCGATGCAGGTAACTGCGACCACTCAGCGCACGATTCAGCAATTTGAGATTTTACTGAACGGACAAACCGTTGGTACGGCAAATGGCTCAAATTTTAGCGTAATCCTACCTCAGGAGCTGGTAGCGGGACGACACACTCTGACCGTGATCGCGATCGATGATGTGGGAAATCGCGGGGAAGCCAGCATTGCGATCAATTATCTCATGGAGGCGCCTGCACCTCAGCCCCCACCAACAGATACGGGCATTTCGCCGATTGGTGGCCTCTAAATATTGACTTTTTCGTGGATTCTTGAGATAGTGTTCGGTCGAGTTTGAGCGTTCTGCGCTGCAAACTCACGATTTCGCACCATCTCTTGTTCCACGTCAGGCCTTGAAAAGGCTTGGTCTACAACCCAGTCTTCAGGCGCGTCGCCACAAACGACACGCTCTGTTTCCCGACACCCCCTCACCAACAAGGACCACGAGTGGTCCGGAGGATATTCTCGTGCAAAAGCCCGATCTCGTCCGCCCCGCCAACGCTCTCGTCACCGCGTGGAAGATCGCCGTGGTCATCGCCGAGGCGGCGACCGCAATGCTGATCGCCGGCGCGTTCATCGTCGCGGCCTGCGCGCCGCTGGAGCCCGACCCCCGCGGCGGCATCCATACGGAGTGCGCGCCCGACGGGGGACCGTCGCCGCAGACCTCGTGCGCGCAGGGGCAGTACGCGTACTGCTTCGAACGGGGCGACGGCGGAACATTGCTCGCGATCTGCTGCAACGCAGGCGTGTCGTTCGCGGACTGCGAGCGCAGCGCGCAACGCGACCGCTGAACAGCCAACGACGGCACAGCAACTGAAGACGACGTGGAGCCACAACGGGCCCGGTCGGAGACGAGATTCGCCTCTCGCTCCGCCGGGCCCGGCTTCATTTCTAAAAACTCGCTCTTTCTTTAACCGAACTACTGCCTGATCGGCATCACAATATACTGAAAGCCCTCTCGACCCTCTGGACGGACCACCACGGCGTTCATTGAGTCGATGACACTCAATGTGACCTGGTCGGTATCCATCGCCGCTAAACCGTCGTTTACGTACTTAAAATTAAGCGTCACTTTGTTAGACTCGCCCTCGACTACAGCTTGGAGCGTCGCGCGATGGGCACCTGTACCCGTGTCAGACGAAGAAACCGTGAGCGCGCCATCGGTCGTCATTTCAAGTCGCACATCGTAAATACCCTGACGTGAAAACAACGACGAAGCACGGATGGCGCGCATGAGTTCCGTACGCTTCACCCGACAGTGCGTGCGGAACTGGGTTGGAATAATCCGCTTATAGTCTGGAAAAGAACCTTCGATCAGTCGTGATACAAGCTCTACGGATCCAAACGAAATAGCCAGCTGATTCTCTGCCATCGTCCAATCGATCTTTTCTGGCATCGCAACGTCGTCTTTGTAGCTCGAAAGGATGCGTGCGATCTCTTGCACCGCTCGGGCCGGCACAATGCACTTCGCCTCGGCAGGATTGCCGCCCGTTACCAAGCCAAGCTTACGCTCCGATAAGCGATACGAATCTGTGGCCGCAAGCATCAACGAGTCCTTACCGCCGATCGTATGAAAGAAACAAGCGACACCTGCGAGTTCCGGACGCGAATCGGACGCCGACACCGCAAACGCCACCTGTTGCAACGCCTGACGCAAAGGCTCCGCCTCGAGTTGGTATGCGCTCCCTTTTGCAAGCTTCGGAATAAGCGGGAATTCAGTAGCCGCGATCCCTTTAATATTCGTTACCTTTCCATCCGCTTTAATCTCGAGCCCATCATTTGTAAGACTCAACTCTACCTTACCCTCACCTAAAAGCGAAACGTATTCTTGAAAGAGCTTCGCTGGAACTGTGTACTCGCCCGATTGATCGACGCGACCTCGAACAATCACCGAGATGGCCATTTCAAGATTGGTTGTTGAGATACGAAGTTGGCCCCCCTCGGCCTGAATGAGGACGTTAGCGAGGATCGGTAGGTTCACGTTCTTGCCGGCGATGTGTCCGACAAGGGAGAGTCCTTGGAGAAGGTTCTCTTGAGTGCAGGTACAAACCATATGCCTCTTATCTTAGGGATAGGTTATATATAAAACAATGATAGTGATAATGAGGCCTGTGGACCGTGGGGAAAAGCTAAATAAGAGCTTTAATTAGCCAATAAATGATGAACAAACATCCCCAGGATCTGCGTATAGTCCTGTGGATTCGCTGTGGCTAGATGGGGATGGATTTGAAAGGCTGGAGTTACACCCGCTCGAGTCCCAGCTTTTCCACGGGGTTGTACGGAGAGCTATGAACAGGAAAAAAAGATATCCACGTCTGGGGAATGAGGGGGATAATTCCGTGGATAAGTTGATTTTTCGGCATACTCTTGCAGCGCTGTTGTTTTGAGAGCTTCTTAGACTAGGGAATAGGTTTATAAAGTACCTCCCCGACGCGAACGGTTCGGTTGGTTACGCTCATTTCGGGGAAGAGGTCGTAGAATTGTTGGACCGCTTTTATGTCATCGGTTGTAAGTTGATCGTAGAGTTTGAAGTGGGAGATGGGGATTTGTTGGAGGGCCACATCGCTTAGGGATGTGTAGGTTTTGAGATATTGGCGAGTGGCCTCTGGGTCTCGATTCACCTCATCGATGGAGCGTCGCAGGATAGCCAAGAGTTTTTGAGTTGTGGTCGGATGTTCGTGTGCGAATTTCGCTGACACGACACCAGCGCCCGCATAAAACGGCGTGGCGACATATCGGGCGGCGGCATGGCTCGCCAGCTCTTTCCCGATTCCGCTCGTTTTAATAATTGTCGGCATTGGTTCGATGGCAAGAAGTGCGTCAATTTGTCCGGACTCGAGTGCCTGAGCTTGTACGCCAAGCGCGAGCTCAACCAGCACCACGTCTTTGTCGGCTTCAAGTCCGTTTTGTTTCAAGATGGACTGAGCGATGGTGCGCCACTGAATACTTCCGGCCACAATGCCGAGCCTTTTCCCTTTTAAGCCCTGAAGAGTGGTAAGAGTACTACTAGTTTTAACCAAGATGGCATCGTTTTGAATAACTAGATCACCTCCGCCAACAGCGTAGATTTTAAGCTCACCCGGATGCTTTGACTCAGCGATGCTTACGATCCCGTTGGCGGCACTGGGCGACGTCACATCAACGCGGTGTTCAAGCAGGGCGTCGATGATCTGGTTGGGCGCCGTAAACGAAATGAGCTCGACGTTTATTCCGGCTTCTTTGAAGTAGCCTTTTTTAAGCGCGAGGTAGACGGGAAGGCCTTGAATAACGGGCAAGTTCGCCATGCGAACGGTCTCGAGTTCGTTGGATGGAACGTTGTTGGATGAGTGTAGAAGGTGCCAACCGCCAAACACCATAAGTCCAATCATCAGTATCCCGGCGAAGAGCTTGAGACGCATATACTCAGCACCCTACGGTTATCCACAAATACTGTCAGTTTTGTCGACAGTCTGTGTATGGATTTGTGTATATGTTTATAAAATAGGGGATAAGTGGTAATATGATGTTGTCGAAAAGTACGACAAAGAATGACCAGACAAGCTCTCACCAACGTATTGGTAGACATCGGTCTGCGTGAATCCGAAGCGCAGGTGTATCTAGCAGCGCTCTCTCGCGGCCCGACGACGATTTTGGCGTTAGCTGGAGAAACGGCGCTTAAACGAACCACGATTTATTCCATCGTCGAAGAACTTCAGCGCCGTGGTTTGATGAGTGTGGAAATGAGTGGCTTTAAAAAACGCTTTGTTGCAGCTGAGCCGAACCGCATCGAACAGATCTTGGTACAGCAACGGGAAAAACTACAGCGTGTGCTGCCAGAACTGGATGCGCTCGCGAATTTCACAGGGAATGAACAGTCGCTCAAGTACTACACCGGTCTTGAGGCGGTAAAAGGCGTTTACGAAAGTCTGATTCAGGATATTCGTCCGCACGAAGATTACCTGATTTTGAGTGATCTCGATCGTTGGTTAAAGCAGGATCCAGAATATTTTTTGAAGTTTATTCAACGACGCGCGAAGTTGCCAATCAATATACGTATGCTGACGCAGGACTCAGACGTAGCGCGTGAACATAAGCGCGTCCAACGCACCCTCAATGAGACGATTCAGATCTTGCCGAAGGGGACGCAGCTCACGACTAACCTCGTGATCACGCCGCAGCGCGTGGTGATCCACCAGATCATTCCACCTGTGTTCGCGATTGTCATTGAGAATAAGAGCATTATTCAGATGCATCGCGAGCAGTTCGAAATGATGTGGCGTACGCTTGAACAAGAACGGCGGACCTGAGGGTCCGCCGTTCTTTCGTATCTACTGTTTGGCTACGTGAAGCGATTAAGCGTTACTGTTGGAGTACAGACGTTCACGGATCACACTGAGATCGCGCTTCAACTGTTCATCCGCTTTCACGAGACCGCCGATTTTGTCACAAGCGTGCATGGCGGTGGTGTGATCGCGACCGCCGATGTGATGACCGATCGAAGGATAAGAACACTTTGTTTCTTCGCGGAGCAAGTACATCGCAATCTGGCGTGGCAGGGCAAAACGCTGTTCGCGGCTCTTGCCCAAAATGTCGTCTAAGCGGATGTCGTAGTAGGCCGTCACGATCTCGATCAAGCTGCGTGGAGTCACTGTCCGCTTGGCAATGGTTGGGCCAAAGCTCTGGAGCAGTGTTTGGACGGATTCAAGACTCGGCAGCAAGTTCTTGAACTGGTGGTAGGCGATGATTTTGTTGAGAGCTCCTTCGAGTTCGCGTACGTTCGATTGAATGGCGCCAGCGATGAGATGCAGCAGGTCGGTGCTGAGCGCGTACTGTTTGTCGCGGGACTTGGATTGCAAAATAGCAACGCGTGTCTCGAAGTCCGGCTTAGAAATATCCGCCATCATGCCCCACTCAAAGCGTGACTGAAGACGACCCTCCAAGGTTTGAATGTCGCGTGGGGGGCGATCAGAGGCGATAATCACCTGTTTGTTGGCTTGATGGAGGGCGTTGAAGGTGTGAAAAAACTCGTCTTGAGTCTGTTCCTTGCCGGTCAGGAATTGAATGTCGTCGATGAGGAGCACATCGACCGTGCGGTATTGATCTTTGAATTCGTTAGCACGACCACTACGAAGCGCTTGAATAAACTCGTTCGTGAAACGCTCACAGGTCACATACAGCACCTTGAGTTGGGGCTGTGTCGTGAGAATGTGGTGACCAATCGCTTGAAGAAGGTGGGTTTTTCCCATACCCGCGCCGCCGTACAGGAAGAGTGGGTTGTAGACTTGGCCTGGTTTGGCAGCGACAGCCATTGAAGCGGCGTGTGCGAGCTCGTTGCTTTTACCTACGATGAATTGCTGAAATAAATAGCGTGGATTGAGACCGATGTCTGTCTGGGGCGCTTCGCTCGCAGCGGTCACAACGTCGCCAGCGCTCGCGGAAGAATCCATCATGGCAGGGACGTACTCTGCCATGGCTTCCTGTGCGATATGCTCGATTGGCAAAACGGTGGTGTTGCGCACTTCAACGCGATAGGTCACTTCGCGTACACCGTGATTTGTCGCAGAGCGGAGGGCCTTGATGATGGCTTCGTGATATTTCTTCTCAAACCAGGCTTTGGTGAAGGCGTTCGGTACCGCAATCACGGCCTTTCCATTCTCGAGCGAACTGATGAACGTATCCTTGAACCACGTCGTGAAATTCGCCTTTGAGAGGGTGAGCTCAAGTTCTCCGAGGGCGGATTGCCAGGTGGTTTGGTGGTCCATAGTCATGGGTCAAAGAGAAAGAAGAGAGCGGGTGACAGGAGTGAATGGTGTGGATGATTTCAGCCAGGCCACGGACTGTCAAATCTGTGGATGAAGTGTGGATAATGTACCACATGTTTTGTTAAGCAAGAAGCAAACACACCTCTCATGAACAAAGAAAAAACACCGGCCGACTGGGTGGCGCGGTGTCTCTTCGTGGTTGAACAAACTTACTTTGCGGATGGGTAATTCACGGGGCGTGGGAGCGCTTCGATGAGTTGTTTTGCTTGGATGTCAGAGATGCTGAGCTGGCGTGGATCCGTGCCCGGTTTGAGATAGCGGAATTGACCATAGTCACCACCGCGTCGCCAGTAGTCCTCGATGGGTTCGTGGGAGATCCAGTTCATGTGACCTTCACGCCAGTTTGGATCGTGAATAAAGGACAGGATGGTGGGAACGGCATCGGCGCTTAAGCCGGTTACAAGATAGGTCATGTCGAGTTCGGGTCCTTGATGCGCCATGTGTCGTGACAAGTTATAACGAGCGACGATCGCTTCATGGTTCACGAGAAGGGTGATCGAGAGGAGTCCAAGAGTTAGCGCTGTTCCGGCGGTCGTGAGCTGATGGATGTTCCAGCGTCGTGTGACGCTCCAAATAAGCAAAGCGAATAACAGAATCACGAGTACCAAGAACTGCATTCCCCAAGAACGACTGAGAGTGAGACTATAGGCATCGACATAGAGCCACAGGCGCTTACCAGCTGAGATGGTGCTGATGATTGAGGTTACGGCGATGATCTGGCCCGTGATACGCACCCAACGATCTTCAAAGTTCGTGAGGCGGTAGATGACGAGCAGAATCAGGAAGGCGAAGGCAGCGGCGAAACAGAGTTGGGCATATCCCGACACGGCGTATTCTGCGTAGGTGTGACCTTGGGCAAGGAGATAACTCGCGCCTTGGAATAGATAGAAGACTTGGAAGCCAGCAAACACGACAAACAAAGTTGCGATAGCCGTTAAGAAGCTGCGTGTGGCAACGATCTCTTGAAATGGGGTCTTGGGTTCTCGCGCGACCGCTTCTTCGCGTGAACGTCGAGCGATGCCCCAGAAAAAGGCGCTGGCAAAGAACGCTACGAGTAAGTCAAAAAAGACGCGCACAACATTGACCGTCATGAAGTCGAACGTAAACCAGCTACTCATGACATCATTGAAGTAACGATCTCCCTCGAGAAACAGAGACAGGAAGATGAGGAGTACGGGCCCGGCAATCAACAAACCAATCGCGATCTGTAAAATAAGCTTACTATTGATACGTCGACCTTCATTTGTTTCTGTAAACAGGAGTTGATAGCGGCGAAAGGGGAGGGCTGCCTCCAAGAAGACGTTCGTTTTCCAGAGATGGACACCTTCACGCCATTTAACCGGCGGCGCGGTGAGCCAATAGGCGAGCGCTGCTAAACTTCCGGCGACCGTGAATAAAGAAACGCCTTTCACGACGTCGCTCGAGTAAAGGGTTGTGCTAAAACAGGCAGCCAAGAGGGGGACGAGAAACCAAAGGGCCCAGCGGTTGCGCAGGCCTTCGCACTCTTGGGTAATGAGAATGGTCCCTGCCGCGATCAGGATGGCGAAGATGGCGAGTGGCCAGCCGACGACGGCATGGGAGAAGAAAAAGTGAAAACCAAGCGCTATAACAATGGCGGCTCCGAAGGCCCAGGGACGAATGGAGCGGGCCAGTTCGGGGAAGGAGCGAGAGGAAGGGGTGTCCATAGTACAGAGGGAAACGAGGAATATCCCTAGAATATGACGAAAAGACGGTTTCTCAAAGGGCCTGGTCAGCCTTGCCAAAAACACCTATTCCGGGTAGAGTCCCGGTCATTCCTATGGCAACCAAGCGAACATATCAGCCAAAAAAGGCTCGCCGCGCCCGTGTTCACGGGTTCCGCGCTCGCATGGCCACCCGCGGTGGTCGTGAGGTTTTGTCTCGTCGTCGTGCGAAGGGTCGCAAGGCCGTCGCGCTGCGCAAGGGCAAATAAAGATCATAGAGCGGCATGCTACCGAAGGCCCATCGGCTCCGCCGAATGCGGGACTTCGCCCTGCTCTCGCAAAAGGGGCGCGTGGTATACGCCGCCCTTTTTACGTTGCGTTTTCGGGCGTCTGAGGCACCTACACGGGTTGGGTTTGTAGTATCGACCAAGATCTATAAGCGCGCGCATGATCGGAATCGGGTGAAGCGCCGCTTGCGTGAAGTGTTGCGTTTGGTGAAGGCGAGCTGGCCAGAAAAGCACGATCTGTTATTTATTGCCCGACCAGAAGCAAAAGACGCTCCATTTGAAGAGATAAAAGCCGCCGTGTTGCGAGCCTTTGAAAAAATGCCAGAAGCGGCAACAAAACCGATTCCAAAACGTAAGCCAAAGGCTAAGCGCAAGACGTCCGTCGTGTATCAAGACAAACAAGCGTAGACTTCAATGAGACGTCACCACCCACTAAGTGTGTGTAGATTTCTACGTCATCCATTGATTGGGCTCCTCCGTATCTATCGGGCCACGCTGTCGCCCGATCATGGGTTTATGCGTGTCTTTTTTCCATATGGCGTATGCCGTTTTCATCCAACATGTTCGGAGTATGCGGAAGAGGCGATTCGGACGCATGGCGTATGGAAGGGGGTGAGTCTAGCGATTTCACGCCTCGCGCGTTGTCATCCGTGGCATCCGGGCGGAGAGGATCCGGTGCCCAAGAAGTAGATCTTGGAAACGCATAAACGCCCAAGCGGCGTCATACTTTTTTCACGATGGCGTTATAGCTCTCGAATCATTCATCTTGATCTCCTGCTATGACCCGCCTGTTTCGTTCGAAATGGTTCTGGATGGTGATCGTAGGGAAGTACGTTGTTTCCGCGCTTCTCCTGACCTACATCACCTCCCCACACGCGACGCTCTTTAAGTAAGAGATCGCGAAGACAGAGCCAAAAACCCTCCACCACTTAAGCATGGGGAGGGTTTTTGGTTAGACGAGACGGCTCTCTATGTCTTCTGGTGGAAGAAGTATCTCAATAGTTTTCAGTTTAGTCGTATGACCTTTTAAAAGAGAGATGCGCGAGGGAGAGGTCTCGATGCGCTCGGCAAGAAATCGGATAAGCGCTTCGTTGGCGCGGCCTTCGATGGGGGGAGCAGTGAGACGAATTTTGTAGACCCCCGCCTCTTTGCCCACGACCTCATTTGCCGAGGCGTTTGGAATAATTCGCACACGAATTCGCATAGCCAAAACGACGGCTGTTGTTATGCTAGACGCATTTTTTTCAGATGCGCCATGTCTTCTTCGCGCAACGCGTCCGGCTCTGTTTCGAGATACAAGTTCATGTGTGCAAGCTTTGGGTGATTCACGATGGCTTTGAACCCATCGAGACCAATGAAACCTTTGCCGAGGTGTTCGTGACGATCTTTGCGAGCGCCGAGCTCAACTTTCGAGTCGTTACAATGGCTCATCTTGAGTCGCGAGAGCCCAATCTGTTTATCAAATTCTTTGAAGGTCGCGTCAACAGCTTCTTTGGTGCGGAGATCATACCCACTCGCGAACGCGTGAGCAGTATCAAAACAAACGCCTAACTTTTTTTCGCCAACGCCCTCTAGGAGAGCGGCGACTTCATCAAAGGTGTCACCAATGACAGCGCCTGCGCCAGCCGATATTTCAATCAGAAGTTCCGTAGTCCCGGAATATTTTTCGTAGATTTCTTTGATGCCGTTAATGACATATTCCTGGCCTTTTGTTTCACCCACATCTTTGGCACTTCCTGGGTGAAACATGACGTATTTCGCGCCCAAGACGCTGCCTCGTTCTAGCTCTTCGCGAATGATCCGAATAGAGTTCTTGCGAATGCGTTCTTCCGCATTGGCGAAGTTGATGTAGTAAGGGGCGTGAATGACCCACTCTTTGAGATGGTACTCTTTGCATCCCGCTTGGAACGCGCTGACCATCTCGTCAGTGAGTTTAGGGGCGGGGCCACCTTGCGGCGAGCGCGAAAAGAATTGAAAGACCTCGCAACCAAGAGCCCCGGCATTCACTGGAGCATTCTGTAATCCACCTGCCACAGACACGTGAGCGCCAAAATACATATAAAAAAGAGTGTACTGAAGGTGACCGGCTTTGTCATGAATTGTTTTTGCTGTACGCGTCATCTGGTGCCGATAGGGATCAGCCAAAGATGACGAGGAGGGACCGTTGAGTCAGGTCGCCTCAGGTGAGCCAGAACGGCTCGAGAAGGTGCGACTCGTCGTTGCGGCGGTAGGCGGCGTTGTACGTCGCGTCGTTACGGGCAGCTCGGATCCGACAGCTCGCGCTCGTACTCCGTCACCGGCGGTTCCGGGCTGTCGGGGTAGGCGATGGTTGTGTCGGCGATGAACCACTGGTTGAAGCGGTTCAGTCGGAATCCATCCGTGGTCACCTCGCGCCTGCGACCGTTCGTGAGGATGTAGACCGTCGGGTCACCGCTGTAGCGGATGAGGGTGCCGTCCGGGTGGGCGGGGCGCGCGATCGACGCTCCGATCGTGTAGTTCACGAAGAAGGCATCAGGCACGTCGCGCGTGCGCCGTACCATCGACTCCGGGATCTCGACCATGAGGCCCATGTTCCAGTACGGGCCGTAGAGCGTCGTCGCGAGCTCCTCGGTTTCGATCCAGTGGAGCACGCCGCAACGCGTGATTGCATAGACCTTGGGGTCGGTCGTGATCTTGGCGAGCCACGTACCCGCACGGAAGGTGACGTTCCCGGCGATGTGGATCCGATCGAGACGTTCGTCGGGGATCTGGCAGATACCGTCGAACGCTCCGTACCACGAGAAGTATGTCGCGCTGTTGGGGAAGACCCAGCGCCGTAGATCTCGCGCGATGTAGTAGACGGCGGGCCCCGTCCCGCGGATGAGAGCACCGGGTTCGAGGCGCTCACTGCAGAGAGGTGCTGTCGAGGCGTCGGTCGTGGGACCGTCGTCTGTGGGGGTGCTGTCGGTGGCGCTGTCGCCGCCCGCGTCTGCGCGTGTGTCGGTTCTGGCGACGTCTTCACCCGCGTCGCTGTCGACGATGGCCCCTGTGTCCGGGTCTCCGGCACAGGCGATACAGAAGGCGCACAGGGTGCCGAGAAGTAATTTCCACAGTCTCACTTTTTGCTCCAGTCCTCGAATCTTACAGATCTCGCACTACGCGAAACGGCAGAGACGAGGACCGAGGAGAATACAATATTTTAGTATTTTTCGCAACTGTCAGTTGTGATAAAAAACCTTAAGTGATGCGCAAAGAGCGCACCTGGTGGTGCGCTCAATGTTCTCGTTTAGATGAGGAAAGGCAAGGTTTATTTTTTCGTTTTCTCCTTCTTCGAGGAGTCACCGGTCGTATCTTTCACGCACTTCTCTTTCAACCATTCGAGTGCTTTACGATTGCGCATCTGGACCATGACGTAGTCGCGGTAGTCGGGCGACGTCACGCGCTCACGAGTTTCAGCATCGCCTTTGCAAAGCGAGGCAAAAATAACGTCGATCTCTTGATCCACATCCTCTTCCTTCACTTCAACCCCCGCTTCTTTGGCGAAGGCTTTGATCAAGATGGCGGACTTGATACGACGCACTGCCTGTGGCGCAAAATCAATCTTCAAATCATCCGTTGTTTTCTTCACAGATGAAAGATAGTCCTGCCACTTCATGCCTTGCTGCTCGATGCCTTGCTGTAGTTCGCCAAGCATACGACGCACTTCTTCGTTGACCAGAATTTCTGGGATATCGCTGAAAGTTGCTTTGTCGGTGAGCTGCTCGAGCATCGAGATCTCGGCTGCTTCGTCGGCCTTCTGATTCGTTTCTTGCTCCATGTTCTCGCGAATCTTTTTGCGGAGATCGGCGACATCTGTTGCGCCAACGGCTTTCGAGAATTCTTCGTTCACTTCAGGGAGTTGTAACTCGAACACCTGTTTCGCTTTCACCTTGAAATCAATATCGTGTCCCGCAATGTGCTTCTGATAGTGCTCTTTAGGGAAAGGGAGTGTGAACGTACGTTCGTCGCCTGCCTTGATACCAACTAATTCTTTGGAGAAGCCTGGAATATAATGTTCCTCGGAAAGGTATACGCGATAATCCGTACCAACACCACCATCGATAATCACTTTGTCCTTGGTCATTTCAAGGTCGATGACGACGAGATCTTCCGCCGTTGCAGCGCGTTCGACCACGGCTTCGGTGCGGCGCATTTTGCGGATCTGTTCGATCGTATTGTCGATCTGTGTTTCTTCGATCTTGGTCGCTTTGCGTTCGACGGAGCAGTCTTTGACTTCAGGGAGTTTGGTCACCGTTGGTTCAACTGGAGCAATGACCGTGAACTTAATTGGCTGATCTGGGACGAGGGTGTCGACGTTTACATTTGGGGAGCCAACAGGAGAGATTTTTTGATCCATCACTGCACGAACGTAGACAGCGCGCACGATACGCTCGAGGGCCGCTTCCATCACAACCATCGGTCCATAGAGACGCATGCCGTCAGCGAAGGGGAGTTTGCCTGGGCGGAACCCTGGAACAGGGCGAGCAGAAGAGAGTTCTTTGACGGCCTCTTCCAAGTAAGGGCGTGCTTCTTCGACGCTCACGACGAATTCCAATTTCACTTCAGATTTGGGGAGGTGGGTGACAACAATTTCAGGCATAAAAAAGGGAAAAAGTGGTCTCGAGCGTACGAAAAAACGGACGAGACGTCAATTGACCCAAATCTTTTAAGAGCATTCTTTTGTTGAGGATGATCAACTTCCGCTTCCGGAGGATGTGCGGGGAGTTCCGCCCCAGGTCAGACGCTTCTGGTGCCAGGTGGAGTCGGTGGTCGGACGAGGTGTTCACGGGGCGGACTCGCACGCGAAGAGCGTGCAGAGTGCTAATGCCAGAGTGCGGATGATCTTCACGGGATTCTCCGATCGTTGAGCGGCAGTGTGCTGCATGTGAGGAGCGAAAGAGGCGAATGTGTCTTAGCTAGATCATGAAAAATTGTAAAATAATATTTTCTGGCGCGTGAATTGACTGGTCTTTTTGGAATACAATGTCGCCCGCGAGACCGAGGGGACTCCTAAGGTCAGGAGGGCGGTCATTGCGGGCGGCGGACGAGGTCGAGGAGGCGACCTCGTCAGGAGGGGGCGAGCGCGATAGGGCGCTCCGTGGCATCGGAGCCGGGGTAAGCGAGGCCCATCCGGATCTCGATCGGGGGCTGGGGCGTCGGGAGGGTACGCAGTACGTCGAGCGCCTTGCGAGCGAGTCTCGCGTCCACGAGGAGGTGGAGACCGTCCTGTGTGTTCATGATGGCAAAGCGCAGCCGAATAGTCGGTTGACCGCTATCGCGAACCACGTCTCGACGAGCAGCGTGCTCGAACTTCGTGACGAGCGCGCGCAGGGCGACGCTCCGGAGACTGCCATCCTCGCGGTACAGCTTTTCCACGACGTAGAGGGTCTGCTCTTCGCCGCCGATGTACACGAAGCGACAAGTGCCGCTCGGCGGATCGAACTCGAAGTGACCATCGAAGCAGTTGGGCATCATGCCCTCTTCGATCGCGCGGTCGACGTGCTGTTGCGCATCGGGGTTGCGGCGGAAGACTCCGCTGGGGAGGGGGAGGGCAGGCGGTTCGGTTGGTACACGCATCAGGTACGCTCACTCTCTTGGTCTCGGATTGGTGTTGTTGTTCGGTTCTGCACGCGCGCACGCGCGAAAAATTGCAGTGCACTCTATTAAACTCTTTTCTGAAAAAACGTAAATAACAAAATGTTGATATCTTGCGCTGCAAAAAATATTCATGCGAATACGGTACCACCCACGTGGCCAGAAGTTGGGCAGCCCGTGGGCGGTGAAGCGACTCCGCCCGGAGTGCACACTCAAGTGGGGTGCGGATTCTCAACAAGGGGTGCTCGAGATCTCATCGCACGCTCGGTGCGAACCGAATGGGCGGGTGGTAGACAACCCCGTCTACCCCTTCGAACTCAATGGTCGGCGGATCGGCTAGGCGTACTGTTTGGATGTCTCTGCCACGGGCTAGGTATCTACTTGGTTGTGGCAAGGCGTCCTCGCACGCTGTCTTGGTTCTTGTTAGACGGGGAGTCTGTCGCACAGCGTTCGTTTAGGAACCGTTCATTGCCTGTTTCGTCAATCCCAGGCTAGGATAGCGCGCGTATGGCTCTCCAAATTGGCATCGTTGGTCTTCCAAACGTCGGCAAGTCGACGTTGTTTAGCGCGGTCACGAAAAAACAGGTCGACTGTGCGAACTACCCGTTTTGTACGATTGATCCCAATGTTGGTGTGGTTGAAGTTCCTGATGAGCGCCTCGCGCGCCTCGCAGAGTTTGATAAGAGTGCCAAGGTCGTGCCAACCGTGATCGAGTTTGTTGATATCGCAGGTCTGGTGAAAGGCGCTTCGGAAGGTCAGGGTCTCGGCAATAAATTTCTCGCGCACATTCGTGAAACCGATGCGATTGCGCAGGTGGTCCGCGCCTTCGATGATTCAAATATTTTGCATGTCGATGGTTCGGTCGATCCAGTGCGTGATGCAGAAACAATTAACACAGAACTCGCGATCGCTGATCTCGAAAGCGTAAACAAGCGTTTACAGAATGCCGAGAAGCAGATGAAGTCTGGCGCAAACAAGGTGCTCGAAGCGGAGATTGGTGTTCTAAAAAAAGCACTCGCCGCGCTTAATGAAGGAAAAATGATCCGTGATCTTGAATGGAACGACGACGAGCGATTCATTTTGAAACCGTTCGCTCTCCTCACGGCTAAGCCGATGCTCTACGTCGTGAACGTGAGCGAGTCACAGATTCAAGATAGCTCCTGGAAGGAGCGTGTACAGGGGATGAAGGGATCGTTTGTACCGGTGTGTGTGAAAATGGAGGCAGAACTTGCTTCGATGACGAAAGATGAAGCGAAGGAGTATTTGGAATCGGTCGGGCAGACGCAGTCGGGGTTGGATCGATTGATTGTTGCGTCCTATGAACTGCTTGGTCTCATCACATTTCTCACGAGTGGTGCCGACGAGGCGCGCGCTTGGACGATTACGCGCGGGTTGAAGGCGCCGCAAGCAGCTGGAAAAATTCACGGCGATTTTGAAAAGAATTTCATTCGTGTTGAGGTGACTAATTGGAAGGATTACTTAGATAATGGCGGTGAAGCGGGTTGTCGCGCGAAAGGACTCACGCGTATCGAAGGGAAAGACTACGTGATGCAAGATGGTGACGTGTGCTACTTTCGAGTAAATGCCTAGTTGAACAGAAGACGCCACCCCTCAAGGAGAAGTGCGGCCGAGTGGCGGCGCCTTCCGGGGGTGGCGTTTGTTATCCTTACGCCTCTGCCCGACTGGAGCGATGGTGGTCGCCCGCGAGGTTGAGGATGGCGTGGAGTTCGCCGTGGGTATGCACACACTCTCGCACACCGATCAGTTGGATGGTGGCGACGTGCACGATGCCCTCATCGTTGATCGTGTACTGAACGCGGCCGTACGTCCCTGCTGGTCCGAGGAGGATGCGGTTCTGACCGTGCAGGTCGTACTGCGCCGCCTCGAGGAGCCCCACGATGTGGCCGTCGCAGATCTGCGACGCGTCGGTCACGACCCGCGACTGCTCGCCGGTGACGTACGTGACCTCTGGTTCGCTGAGGTCACGGCGGCCATAGGCCTTGATCTCCAGCACCTGTGAGCCGTAGCGCGTCCACCAGAAGGGCGTCCTGGCGTCGAGCGGCTTCAGGCTCCAGTGACCCTCGAAGAAAGCGATCTCCCAGTAGGAGACGTTCTGTTCGAAGCGTCTGAGCCAGAAACAGCGCTCGACGAGGTGCACGCCGAGCACGACCAGGCTCGCGATGACGATGTAGGCCGTGGCCAGTGTGTCGATCTCCTTGAACAGGGCGATCCCTGTCAGTAGGACCACGATGAACGCCAGGATGGCGCCGTCGACGGTCGGGGTCTTGATGATCGGGAGGATCTCGAGGCCGGTCTTGTGGGTCGCCATTGCAGAACCTCTGGGGTGGGGAAGGGGCGGACGCCGCTGTTCGCGACAACGTGTCGAGCGAAAAGCGACGCCGGAGCATATCGAAAATAACAAGCTTTTGTCAAAGAAACGGGTCGTGTACCCTGGAAGTCAATCCTATGTCCTCAACTGTTCGAAAAGTCGTGATTCCGGTGGCTGGGTACGGCACGCGTTTTTTGCCATTTACCAAGGCCATGCCGAAGGAGATGCTACCCATCATTGATACCCCCGTCATTCAATATGTCGTGGAGGAAGCGGTTGCTTCTGGGATTGAGGAGATTATTCTCGTGACGAGCTATGCTAAGCGACCGGTAGAAGATCACTTTGATGGAAACTCGGAACTAGAAGCTTGGCTCGAGAAGCAGGGGAAGCTGGAGCAGCTCGATCAGGTTCGCAAGATCAGTACGATGGCAAACTTCACCTATGTCCGTCAGAAGGGGCCGTATGGTAATGCGACACCGATCGCGAATGTAGAGCACCTGATTGGCAACGAGCCATTTGCAGTTTTATGGGGAGACGAGATCTTTCAGTGTGTCCGTCCACGTCTGCGTCAGATGATGGATGTGTTTGAGAAGTACGGAGATCCGGTGATTGGTGCGGTAAAAACAGACGACGAGGGAACAAAGAAGTTTGGCATCTTTGATCCGGCTGAAGAAGTTTCACCGGGCGTCTATCGATTGAGAAATCTGGTGGAGAAGCCGGGGCCGGATACGGCACCTTCGCGTTTAGCGGCTATGGGTTCCTACATTCTCACGCCCGATGTTTTTGACGAAATACGCACCTTACAGCCAGGTCATGCAGGGGAATACTTTCTTACAGATGCGATTCGAGCCCTCATTCAAGATCGATCGCTGTATTGCAAAGTCCTTGAAGGAACCTGGTTTGATGCTGGTTCCAAAGTTGGCTGGCTCAAGGCGAACATTGCCTTCGCGCTTGAACGAGAAGACTTAGCCTCGCAAGTTCGAGCCATGCTACAATCGTTCTGACAATATGCCTCGTGTCTCGTTCTTTCTCCGCTTCACAAGCTTCGTCGCTGTGCTTGCCCTCTTGGGGGCCGGTTGTGCTAAGGCACCCACGCCGGATGCGGTACAGGCTTCCAAGCCAGTCGCCCTTGAAATGTGGGGTGTCGTGGATGATAGCGATATTTATCAGCCAGTGATTGATGAGTATCGTAAAGCTCACCCAAACATTCAGATCACGTATCGCCGCTTGCGTCTCGAAGAGTACGAGCAGAAGTTGCTAGAAGGATTCGCCGATGATCGCGGCCCAGATATCTTTTTGATTCACAACGACTGGACAGGGAAATACCTGTCGAAGATCCAACCGATGCCAAAGACGGTGAAGATTGGATCGGTGAAGATCTCGGGTTCATTTGGGAGCGATCGCACATGGTCTTTAATCGAGGAACCAACAATCACCCTGCGTGACTATCGCACGCAATATCCTGACGTGGTGGCCCAGGACACAATCCGTCGTGTACCGCTTACTACGCCGGCGCCAGGGGCGGCTCCTGATTTGCAAGATCGTATTGTGGGGCTGCCGATTTCGGTCGACACGCTCGCCATGTTCTACAACAAAGATCTGCTGAACACGGCTGGCGTGCTTGAACCGGCCACGAACTGGATCGATTTCCAGAGTCAGGTGGAAAAAATCGTGAAGCTTGATCAAGACCAGCAAAATTTTGCCCAAATGGCGGTCGCTCTTGGTACAGCCACGAATATTTCGCGTGCCGCCGATATCCTCACTGTGCTCATGGTGCAGAACGGTGCTCGTATGGCGAACGAATACGGGCTCCCGACCTTCCAGGCCATGCCTCCAGAGCTCTCGAATGTGCGTGAAGAGCCACCGGCCTATTCGGCGCTAGCCTTCTACACTGACTTTGCGAACCCAAACAAGGCCACGTATACATGGAATGCCTTACAACCGGAGTCACTGGATGCCTTCACTCAAGGGAAGACGGCTTTCTACTTCGGCTATGCCTATGACCTTCCAACTATTCGTGCGCGAGCACCTAAGTTGAACTTAGGGATCGCCAAGTTGCCACAGGTATCGGAAACCGCGGAGCGCAATATGGCGAACTATTGGTATTGGACGGTGGCGAAGAAATCCAAAAATACGGACGTAGCCTGGCATTTCTTGAACGCCATGATTAAGCCAGAAGCCTCGAAGAAGATCGTAGATCTTATGAAGCGTCCCGCTGCGCGCAAGGCGCAGCTTGCCCCACAGCTCGACGATGAACAGATTGGAGTCTTTGCATCGCAGGTTCTCACTTCCATTTCTTGGTACAAGGGGAATGATCCGAACGCTGTAAAGGAGGCCTTCGGTCAACTCATTGGGGATGTCTTGAACCCACGAGTTGAGCTCGCGATCGCTATGCGTAACGCCGTGGCACGCATCGCTCAAACGATCCAATAAAACCACTCTCACTAAACGCACAGAGACAGATCCCCGCATTTGCGGGGATCTGCTATTATAGGGGGGATTTCTATGCTCGCTCTTTTTGGGCTTTTCAAACGCGTCCTGGGTGTAAGTGCGTTCTTTGCTGTGGCGCTGGTTGCACTCCTGTCTTTTCAAGTGCCTACCGTACGAGCGGTTGCATATTGCGGATTTCGTTGTGAAACCGTGAACGCGGACGCGAGTCGTTTACCGTGTGTGTTCGAAGAACAGACGCCGGCCACTCTACGTTGTTCGACAATCTGCCAAGAGAACTGTCGCATGCTCGGCATGACCTATGATGCGAGTAACGGGAGCAGCTACTGCACCGCAGCGCCTTCAGGAGGTGGCCGTTTCTGTAGCCCGTGTAAGTGCGTACCGAACAGCGCCTCGTTCTCCTGTGTCCGAACCTTGACAGGGGCAGGCACAGATCCTGGCGAGGGTAACGAATGTCCTACACGCTGTAACGAATTCTGCTCAACGTCACGATTCACAGACCGCATCACATCCAATCGTATTGCGAGTGTTCGTTGTTCTTCGGGCTACGCACCACGTTGCGTAGAGGTCACTCTGCCGCCAAGTTCTCGATTGGCGCAGTGTCGTGAATGTATTAGTACCTGCATGAGTGGGGGAGCGGGGTTTGGATCGATTCCTGTCCCCTCGGATTGTTACCAGGGGTGTGGGCAGTATGAGCGCGATGGACGTTGCAATGGAGTGCCAGAGGAGCAGGCTATTCAAGGTATGACGACCGCACCAACGGGTGCTGTGAGCGGTGGGAGCGGTTCGCGTCGAACGCGTGTTCAGTCAGGGGTTACGCAATCAACGAGTGAAGCAGCAGCTTTGCCGCCAGGTGAATGTGTTACGCGTGCCATAAGAGCCGATGCGAGTCTCGTGGGACGAGTCGGGCAACTGGAGATCGCATTTGGCGCAGCTTCCACGACCTGGACCTGTCGTCGCGTCTGCTCGCAACAAGATCAAGGAACCTGTATCACGGGTGGGTGTCCGGGGGACACCGATATTCGTTGCTGTTCAAGTGCGACGGGTGTTCCGCCGGCTCAGCAGTGTGGAGGTCGTGGCGCAACGAGCGCTGGCGGTGCTGATGCGCCTGGTATCGCTGAGTCCGGAGCAGCTGATTCACAAGGAGGAGTGACCGAAGGAGGTGCATCTCAGTCTGGGGCCTCGAATAGCGGTTCTTCGGGGAGTAGCAATTCAAATAGCGGTTCGTCGGGTGGAGATAGCGAGGGCGGAAGTGTTGGCTCGGGGCATGTTTCAGCCGACACGGGCGGGTTAACTCGCCTCATCTTACCTTCCTGTATACATGATGGCGGCTGTCAGTTTTCAGACATTGTGCAAGTCGGTTTGAACTTAGTTCGTTTCTTGTTTGGCTTAGCCGGTGTCTTGCTGCTCGTGATCTTTGTGTATGCTGGAGTGGAATATTTGATCGCAGCGGATGCCTCACATGTGAAATCAGCTGAGGATCGTATCAGGAAGGCGCTGATCGGTCTGTTCTTCATGTTCTTCGGCTATACACTCGTGAACTTCTTGGTCGGTCTTTTCATCAACGCCTAACTTGTATGCTGCCTTTGCTTTTCCGGTGGGTGACTCGGGGCCTGCTCACGCTCTGTCTCGTGCTTGGCTTGGGAGTGTTCTTGAAAGTGACGGCTCAGCCGGTTCAAGCGGCGAATACCTGCGGCTTTCGTTGTTCAGTGACAATGAGACCGGACGCAATGAACTGTAATCCGCATGCAGATCCATCAGGAAATCCAACGGTCGAATCTCTTCCTTGTACAACTCAGTGTAATAGCATGTGTCGTCGTCTGGGGATGGCACGAGATACGGGTGCAACGCCAAGCTGTATTGACTCAACCGAGCGAAGTGGGGCGTCGCGTTGCGGAGCTTGTACGTGTATTCCTCAGGTAACCTTGCTCTGTTCTGGTCGTGTCTCGGGTGGCGCCGACCCTGAATGTACGACTCAGTGTAATAACACCTGTTCAGCGAGTCGTGTCACAGGTCTCCAGTCAGGTGAGTCGATCAGTTGTGTGACGGGCGGCTCATCTCCACCAAGCTGTGTTCCTGCTTCTCGACAGCGGTCAGAGACGTATTGCCGTGCCTGTATTACGGAGTGTCAACGGGGTGGGGGCGGTACGAGTATGTCTGAAACGGCCTGTTTGGGTGTGTGTGCGACAGATCGCTTGTTTAATGTCTGTCAGGGGTTTTCGGCTCAAGACCTAGGTATTGCTCCAGCGGCTGCTAGCGGCGGTTCGGTGGGGAGTCGAACGTCTGGTTCAAGTGGGGGAAGCCGTACGTCGGGTAGCTCTGGTTCGAATGGGTCTTCGGGCTCAAGCGGTGCTACTGGTTCATCAGGTACGTCGGGTTCATCGGGGGCCACGGGCGGAACCCCTTCGGGAATTTGTCATTTTTCCTGTCAGCCACAGACCACGCCAACCGCCTGTACGGCCGATAGCGATTGCGCGACCCCCTGTCAGCAGGTGTGCGGACGCTCTTTTCGTGACGGGCAGTGTGTGACCTCTGGTCCGGGCGCAGCACGTTGCGCGCCAGCGGCGACGCCAGGCGCGGCGCGTCAGTGCGTATTTGAGTGCAGCATTGGAACATCTACGCAGGAACGAAGCTGTAATCCACAAGGGACGGATGATCAGGCGCCAGGTCGTGTGTGCGGTGGATTCTGTGAAACAGCCTGTCGTGATGCGAGTACTCAGCGCTTTACCGGTACGCCACGTCTATGTGCTTCGACGGCGCCTACTTGCGCAAGCGCTGGAGGAAGTGGCGCGCCTGGGAGTACGGGATCCGGTCAGTCGGGGAGCTCCGGTGGAACAACGGATTCATCGAATAGCGATTCATCGGGTTCTTCAGGGAGCAGCGGAGGGGGTGAGAGTGGAGCGTCGCAGACGCTCGGCGCTAGTGGCGGTGGAAGTCGTTTGTCGAATCCACTGACAGGCGTTGATTCGATCGCGGGGTTGGTGGGCCGATTGATCAAAGGTGTCTTGGGCATCGTCGGTTCCTTGGCGCTGCTCATGTTTGTCTATGGTGGAGTGCGCTGGATTCTCTCGGCGGGGGACACGAAGGACATCACGGCGGCTCAGAATATTATCCGCAACGCCACGATCGGTATGCTGCTCATTTTCTTCTCCTATAGTATTAGTAGCATTGTGTTGGGGTTCTTGTCTGATGTTGGCGGAGGCAGCGCAAACAGTTCCTCTTCCTCTCGTCAGAATCAGGCTTTGGCGGGTTGTGTGGAATACGCTGTGACTCATGGTCATATCGGGCGAAACGAAGCATTAGATCGAACGAATCCAAATTGGTCATGTCGTGAAACACAGCCATCTGAAAGAAGTAATACGTCGAGATGTATTCGTAACGCCTGTCCAACCAGCCAGGGTCACAGTCTTACCACGCTATGTTGCGCGCCCCTGGCAAATACCTCGCCTACTGAGCCTGGCGATGTTGGTGCCCCGGCGCCAACAACACCTGCTCCGACGGGTGGAGCTGGAGGTGGTGGGGGTGTGGGTGTAGGTGGTGGAGCTGGAGGCGGAGGTGTGTCACGTGATACGGCTGGTCCACAGGGAACCTGTACATGCAGTCCATCGGTTGGCGGAGGTCTAATCAGCACATTCGCCTCATCGGATCAAATTGCTCAAGCGAGAAATGCTTGTCAGGGACCTCCAGCCAACGGTCGTTTCGACGAAAGCTCCTTCACGTGTACGGGGCGTAGTACAGCGCGCGAATGTACGACCGTTGAAACAGAGCTGAACCGCTTGCTGAGTGGTGCGCCGGTCAGCGCTCGTTGTACTTGGGCGCAATAATCAAGGAATGAGTAGAGAAACACCCTCACGCCCGGTTGGTCGAGAGGGTGTTTCTATCACTGACAACTCCAGCATGATCGTATATCATGAAGACCATCTATGTCTGTCCGTTCTTTTGTTGCGTCAGTGCTGATGTTGGGAGCTGCTATGGGTGCTTGGCTCATGTCGCCTACGCCAGCCATGGCGGACAATGCATGTAGTTTTGCGTGTACGGCGACGTTCATTGCTCCGGGTCAGCAGGGTTCACTGACTTCCTGCACAACAGATCAGCAGTGTCAGGATTTTTGCGCACGTACCTGTGGAAGTTTGAATCCGGTTGGGTATGTCGACCGCGCTCATCCAAGTACCTGCGGTACCGGCACGCCTCGACAATGTTCACCGTGTACCTGTACGCCGAATGCCCGTATTGCGTGTACGGGAACGGCTCCGACAGCTGCCTGTACCAGAGGATGTACCGATACCTGTTCAGCCTATAACTCAAGCCGTCCAGCTGGGGTAGCGAATATTGCTTGTGCGACAACTCCTGCGGCGACCTGTGCCGTGCCGCAAGTGAATCCTCCGGCAGCGCAGGGCTTCTGTCACTTTGGCTGTACCTTTGGTCCGACGCAGCCCGTTCGTACGAGCGTGACGTGTACGCCAAGTTCTCCATCGGAATGTAGTACGTCTAACACAGCGCTCCGCACAGCTTGTACAAGTATTGGGATGGAGCCGGCGACAAGCATGGCCTGTGTTGCGGGGGATGACGGTCCAAAGTGTGTTGTTCAGTGTATTCGTCCTACGGCTGTTTCTGAATCTGATCGCGGCAGTTGTCCAGCGCGTCCAGAATCGCGAGCGGATACAGACATCTGTCTCAATCGCTGTCAGACTGTGTGTGGAAATCGCGGTATGGTCTGCGCCAACGATCGTGCCGAGTGCAACAGCGGTGGTCGTTGTGAATTTGCCTGTGCTGTTTCAACGACGGCTACCCAGCACGATGATCGGGCGACAGTCTGTACGGCTACGGGTGGAGCGGCTACCTGCGCGAACCGCTGTGCCGCCTTTTGTCGTGAGCGTGGTGGGACGTGTGTGTCGAGTCCGGCCGCGGCTTGTCAGATGCCGGACTCTGCTTCTGGGGGAACGACGGATCCCTCTTCTTCTGGTCAATCGGGTTCGACGGGTTCATCCGGCTCTTCTGGCCAATCGGGCTCAGCACGCACAGCCCCTCGTTTGCGCGTGACCTTTCCGGATCCGTTTGGAGGTCGCTTAACTGCTCAAGAAGTGATCGGGAACATCATTCGCATTTTGGTGGGATTATGCGGAGTGTTTTTCTTGGGCGTGTTTGTGTATGGTGGATTGCTCTATCTCACGTCGGCTGGTGATCCGAAGGCGGTACAAAAAGGTCAGGGAGCGCTCGTGAATGCAGTCATTGGACTGGTCGTTGTACTCGTTGCCTACATTGCGGTTGCGTTTGTTGTGCAGGTGTCCGACCAATTGCAGACCGGAGATATTGGGGCTGTCGATCAGTCACAAAATGCGCTCGACGATGATCCAAACGCCTTGCGACCAGGCGGCACCACGCAGGCCACGGGTCGTTCGTCGCAAGGAGGGACTACCGGATCGGCAGACCCATTCAGTACGGTACAGCCGCAAGCAGGAACACCAGCCGCTGCTTGTCGCAGCTACTATCGTGCCGATCCAGCGACCTGTAGCTCTGGATCTGGACCATGTCCGGCCGGTGCTTCTGATCTAGCGTCGCTTATCAGTGTTTGGAGTTCACGCTTCCCAGCGCCTTCACCGGAACTGCGTGATCCAGCCGCGAGTTGCCGCACCTGTCTAGAAGGCACGATACAGAGTATGCGCGGACAATATCCGGGGATCGATACGACCTGTATGCCAGCGTTGGTGAACTTGTGGAGCACAACCTGTCGCTCAACATGTAACGTGCGTGCGGTCACATCGGGTGATGCGCCTGGTCTTCCAGCGAGTGGATTTTCGCGTGAGGCCTTCTGCGCTCAGCTCTTGGAGCGTCCAGATGCACGCCCTGGAAGTTGTGATGCGTGTGTTACCGCCTGTCAGCAGCGGACGATTTGTAGTCCAGGTAGTCCCACCTATATCGGAGCTCGCATCACCACGCAAAGCGAATTAGACCGTCAAACGTTCAATTGTCGAGACACGCAGTGTTCCGTCTGTCCGCGCTAAGAGAATTGGCTCTTGTTTGAAGACGAGTCGTGGTATACTAGCAACGGCTTTTCATTCTCAATGACGAGCCGAGCTCTATGTCACAACGTTTGAACTGGAAAGGAGGTGAGGCAGCATGACGAAACACATGAAGTATGTCGTTAGTTTCGCCGCTTCGCTTACGTTGGCCGCCTGCATTGCAGCGCCTGCGTTTGCGCAAGGTGGAAACCTCACCGCAGATGATCTGGGAGTAGGCGCCGTTGGAGGCGAACTCAAACTCGGAGACGGGGATGTTCGTTCAACCGCCGGTCGTCTGATCAACGTGGCACTCGGTTTCTTGGGAATTATTTCCGTGGTGATCGTATTGATGGGAGGTTTCAAATATATGGTTTCCGGTGGAAGCACTGAGAAAACCGATGAAGCTCGCAAGTACATTATCTCGGGTATCATTGGTCTCGCGATTATTTTGTCGGCGTGGGCCATTACGACGTTTGTCATTCAAAAGTTGCTCCAAGCAACGGCGAGTGATTCCTAGTTCTTCTTTATGCGCTTTTCTCTTACGCGCTGGATTATTCCAGTGTCCTGCATCGCTCTTTTGGTGCCTGCCTTGGCGTCGGCTCGTGTCACGGACGCGACGACGGGCTTGGGGGCAACCGGTCGAGCCGCAGGACTCTCAACGGCTTGTTCTGGCTCGGCGACACAATGTGTGGCGACCTTGCTTGGGCGCATCCTGAATATCCTCTTTGGTTTTCTCGGGATTGTGTTGCTCGGCTATGTCCTCTACGGAGGATTTATCTGGATGACGGCTGGCGGTAATCCGAAGGCAGTGGGTCAGGCGCAAGATGTGATTCGAAACTCGGTGATTGGCGTGATTATCATCGCTTCATCATTCGCGATCTCGGACTACGTCATCAGAGAAGTAGCAAACTTAGCGGTTGGAAGTGGTGGGTCGACATTATCGGGCGGTGCAGACAGTAATGATGCGCAGCTCGATGCCCTTATGGATGGAGCAACACGACCATGTTGCTATGCGCGCACGGCGCAAAGCTCGGCTCCTATGACGGCATGTGTGAACGATTGTCAGCGTAATCCAACAGCATTCAGTCTTGCTCCTGGAGCGACCGAAAACGCCTGTATCGACGCTTGTGGATCTCGTATCTGTCCGATGGCGGGCGAGCCTCCGGTGCCAACGCCAGCTCCTGGACAAAGTGTATGTACATCGGGTGGAACCGGTCCGGGCGGTGGCACGGCTCCGTGGACACTCGCGAGTTACTGTTCGGCACGCACGCCGTACACATCCGGCGGAAGTCCGCGTTGCAACACCTGTGTTGATGACTGTGTGACGCATTCGCTCTGTACGCCAGGTGATCCGATTTATGTCGGTGGCCGTATCATGCGTGAGTCAGATGCGAACAACCAGCGTGCACATTGTCGTGAGACGGTGTGTACGATGGGAGCAACTCCTGCTTGTACACGTTAAGGTGTGGATGAATGTGGATGAAATCTGTTGGAAAGTGCGCTATCATTATTTCGACCTCCCACAACTAAGGTCTTTCATTTAACCTTTCTATGATTCAGATCAAGCGACTTGTTTCCTCGATCGCGGTCGGTGCCCTGGCATTCGTTCCGCTCATCGCGTCCGCTCAGACGACGGTTGGTGGTAACCCATTCACACGTGCTCAGGACACGATCTCTGGTTCACAGGGTGTCCAGGCCGGTGCTGGATTGGGCTCTGGTCAGACGGCCAGCTTGCCAACCATCATTGGTCGCGTCATCAACGTGATCTTGGGCTTCCTCGGTATTATCTTGCTCTTCTACGTCTTGCTCGCTGGATTCAAGTGGATGACCGCTGGTGGAAACTCCAAGCAGACGGACGAAGCGAAGGACA
>CAZENZ010000003.1:0-33561 GCA_964513705.1 uncultured Gammaproteobacteria bacterium | reverse complement strand
GATGTGCTCAAAGGAAAGCAGGGTCGCTTCCGTCAGAACTTGCTCGGTAAGCGTATCGACTACTCCGGACGTTCTGTCATCGTGGTTGGTCCGACTCTCGAACTCCACCAGTGTGGATTGCCAAAGACCATGGCGCTCGAGCTCTTCAAGCCATTCATTATCGCTGAGCTCATCAAGCGTGAAGTCGTGCACAATATTCGTTCCGCCAACCGCTACATTGAAGGTGATCATGCGGAAGTTTGGGACATCTTGGAACGTATCGCCGAAGACTCAGTCGTGCTCTTGAACCGTGCGCCTACGTTGCACCGTCTCGGTATTCAGGGCTTCCAGCCAAAACTCATCGAAGGAAAAGCTATTCAGGTTCACCCACTTGTCTGTCCAGCCTTCAATGCGGACTTCGACGGTGACCAAATGGCCGTCCACGTGCCGCTCACCGAAGAAGCGCGTTGGGAAGCGAAGAACTTGATGTTGTCTGTTCGCAACCTGCTCAAGCCGGCGACGGGTGATCCAGTGGCGAACCCAGGTAAGGACATTTCATGGGGCGCGTACTACATGACTACCATGATTGATCCAGCGGATGGCAAGGTGAAATTGGTGGCGTCGGCTGATCAAGCGGTCTATCTTTTCCAGGCGGGAAAAATCTCGATTCGTGAAAAGATTAAAACGCGTATCAAGCAAGGCGATGCGCTCATGGAAACAACGGCCGGTCGTATTATCTTGAACCGTTTGTTCCCGAAGGAAATTGGCTTCATCAACGAACCAGTTGGAACCAAGAAGCTCGCCGAAATCGTGCGTAAGACAACCGAGTTGCGCGGCTTCGATCGCACCGCTCGTTTCTTGGACGAAGTGAAGGAGATGGGCTTCTACTACATCACGAAGTCCGGTTTCAGCTACGGGATTGGTGACCTTCCAAACGTCTTGAAGGGGGATATCATCACTGAAGGGGACAAGAAGGCGCTTGAGATCGAGGAACAGTACAAGGAAGGTTTGCTCACCAAGAAGGAGCGCTACCAGCAGATCATCAAGACCTGGTCGGACATGAAGGATAAGATCCAGAAACTCAGTAAAGAGTCGCTGCACAAGACCGGTCCGGTCGCGTCTATGATCGACTCTGGTGCTCGTGGATCGCCGGGTCAGTTGACCCAGGTCGTTGGTATGAAGGGTCTCGTGAGTAACCCAAAGGGTGAACTGATCGAGCTTCCAATTAAGTCGTCGTTCCGCGAAGGTCTCGACGTGTTGGAATACTTCATCTCAACACACGGTACACGTAAGGGTTTGACGGACACGGCTTTGAAAACAGCCAACGCCGGATACCTCACACGCCGTTTGGTCGACGTCGCGCAGGACATTATTATTACGCAAGAAGACTGCGGTGACACAGATGGCGCGCTTATCACGCACCAGGAATGTGAAGAGATCGGTGAACCGCTTCTCACGCGTTTGCTCGGTCGCTTCCCAATGGAGGATGTGAAGGATGCTGAATCAGGGAAGGTCTTGATCAAGAAGGACACGCTCATCACCGAGGAAATCGTGCGCTCGCTCCAGGGATCTAAGATCCAAGAAGCGAAGTTGCGCTCGGTGTTGACCTGTAAGCTCCGCCGCGGTTTGTGTCAGAAGTGTTACGGCTATGACTTGGCCTTCAACCACTTGGTCCGTATGGGTACGGCCGTTGGTATCATGGCTGCTCAATCGATCGGTGAACCAGGTACTCAGCTCACGATGCGTACCTTCCACATGGGAGGTGCTGCCGGGTCTGACATTACGCAAGGTTTGCCGCGTGTCGAAGAACTCTTCGAAGCTCGTTCGCCAAAGCACAAGGCGTTGCTCGCTGAGCAGTCTGGAAAAGCCAAGATCGTGATCGGCGAACGTCGGACGCTTCAGACCATCACGGGTCAGAAGTTGGTTGACACGGCTTCGGGTCAAAAGACGGTCGAAATTCACTTCTCTCAAGTCCAAGAACTCGAGCTCGCCTTCACCAAGAAAGACACAGTGAAAGTCGAAGATGGAAAGAAAGTGAAAGAGGGTCAAACGCTCATCGTGCGTGGCTCTGGTGACGAGGTCTTGGCTCCAGCTCCAGGGACGGTCACGGTGACCAAGAATCGTGTGAAGCTTGTCCACGAAGCGCCAGCCGTTGCGGAATACGAAATTCCAAGTGGCTACAGCATCAAGGTGAAGGATGGTCAGGAAGTGCAGTTGGGTGACCAGCTCACCGATGGTCAGTTCGACCTGCAGGACCTGTTCCGCTTGCGCGATCGCGATTCGGTGATGTCCTACCTCTTGCGTGAAGTGCTCTCGGTGTACGCCTCACAGGGTCAGAAGCTCAACGCCAAGCACATCGAAGTCATCATTCGTCAGATGTTCTCACGTGTGTACGTGCGTGATGCGGGAGACACGGATCTTCTGCCGGGTCAGGTCGTCGAACGCACACGTGCCGATGCCGAGAACGAGCGTGTGTTGAAGGGGAAGGGTGGAACGCCAGCGACAACAGCCCCTCTCTTCATGGGTATTACCAAAGTGGCTCTTTCGACCGAATCGTTCTTGTCCGCTGCTTCCTTCATGGAAACGGCTCGCGTGCTCATCAATGCCGCGATCACGGGTAAGCTCGATCGTCTCGAAGGTCTCAAGGAAAACGTCATCATCGGTCGTCTCACGCCAGCAGGTACCGGCTTTATGTCGGAAGGCTCGCTCGCTGGGACGCTGAGCGAGGGCATGAACGAGAAGGAATAAGTCGACGAAAAGCGAAAGACGTAGGCGAAATCCCCAGCTTCTGATGAGAAGCTGGGGATTTGTTATACTTGTGACTGTATATGAACTTTGATCAATTATTCACTCGTTCGGTTTTGTCGTCACCTTCGGAGCAGACGTCTCCTGAAACCGGTCCTCGTCGACCAGACGCACGTAGAGGTCTGTTAGCGGGAGTGTTAGCGTTAGCGGCTTTTGCGTGTGCTGAAAGAGCTGAGGCTCAGAACCAGGCGCAGCAAGATTGGGCTCATGCGAATGCAGAACAGTCTGATGATGGAGTGGGTCCAGAGCGAAGAATAAATCGCCGGTTGAGTTTGAGAATGCATATGCGAGTAGGACAAGCGGCGGAGCGAATGGCCACAGTGGCACGTCCGACATTCGAAGCTATTGCGAGGGAGCTGGACGCGCAGGGGAGCCCTGTTCATGCGTCAGTCATGCGTCGTGCAAATAACGCGAGACGCGTGAATGATTTACTCAATCAGGGCCGACGTTCGGAAGTACCGTTTCAAGTCTCAGATGTCGTATTTCGAGCTCGTGGTGAAAATACAACGGAAGTTGTGTCATTACAGGACGCGTTTGAGGCGTTTGAAGAAGCTCTTCATGCACGAGATGTGCTTGATGCAGAAGGTCGACCGGTTGCTCTTGCTTCCGTTGTGTTACGCCTTCTGGGTCGCGAGGAATTGGAAGCTGATCAGGCGCGTGAGGTGTTGCGTTCGGGATTGTTTACAGATGAATTGCAGCGAGCTCGCGAACGTGCCGCACAGCAGCCCGAGCGAACGGTTAATTTGCGTGAAGTGTTTACACAGGATGAATTGCGGGTGTTCGCGAGCTATGCAGATCACTTAAACGATGTTGATTATTGGAACGAGCTAAATACAACCGCTGATCCGGATGATCAAACACCTGCAGTTACTCCACTGACGGGAGCGGATATTTTGCGTACGCAAAGTATTCCGCTTTCGTACGGATATCGATTATTGGCGAGTGTTGATGCGATTGGTCAGCTTTCTCGTTGGGATCGTATGACGTGGGCAGGTGGTTCTGAAGAGATTCAGCATGGTTCTGCGTTGGCAAACGTAGACGTGTCATTAAAACTTGCGATGGCTGTTGGCTTTGCAATTGGAAATCAGATTACACCGGAGTATTTTCAGAATGATAGTACAAGGGATTTAATTCCACGGACGACTTCGCAGACATCCTCTCGCGAAGGAGCGGTCGCGACCCATCCATCTCTACCGCACTCATATCCAGCAGGTCATCATCGGCATCATAGAGGAGGGTCTCATAGGAGATGAGACTAGGCATTTAAAAGCGAAGCAAAAAAGATCTATAACTGGTCTTTTTTGTATGCCTTGGCTTGCCCCCTCTTTGCTCATCACCTAGGGTGTACTCAAGTAATTTCCTCACTATTTTCTCTATGTTTCAACAAAATGTAGATTGTTGGGCACGAAAGGTGTTCATGGGCAGTTTGTCGGTTGGGATCGTGTTGGGAGGGGTATTGATGGTCGGCTCGGCAGTGTCTGCGACTGAGGTTACGAGCACGTCTTTCGTGGTCACGTCAGCGCCGACCGTGACGGCACCAGCGCTTTCGATTTCGGGTCAGCGCTTTAGTGCGATCATTGGTCAGCCGGTTCAGGTTTCGCTAGAGGCGACCGGTGGGATGCGACCGTATCGCTATCAGATTATTGCGAACGGTTTGCCAGAAGGGGTGTTTTTCGACACCTCCGAGAGTCGTCTGCTCGGATCCGCTGGTCGCACTGGGAACTTTCCTTTCACGATTCGTGTCGAGGATGCGCAAGGCACCGTTTTCGACCGCTCATTTTGGCTCGATGTGCGTTTGGCGACAGAAACGAGTATCTCGTTTGGTGATACGACACCACTCACGATTGATCTGAATAACATCTCCGAACATCAGCTCGAGGCATTGGTGGACACATTTGCTGATGACGCGCCGCTCATCTATGTCGGTCCAAATGCGCCAGAGTCGATCCTGAAGATCAACATCGCCCAGATGCGTATTAAACCTCAAGGGTTGTATCGCGTGGAGGGTGGAACGCCTTCAACCGTCAACGAATCGCACAAGCACTCTGATGTGTACTACGTTGATCAAAATGGACGTCGCCACGCTTTTCCAACTGATGATGTCTTTAAGTCTTGGTACAAGGAAGAGCCAGTGATTGAAGCGGTGCCTGATTGGAAGCTCTCGAACATCCCGCTTCGCAAGAATGTGACCTTCCGCCCGGGCACGATCGTACGTCTCGAAAATACGCGTGAGTTCTATCGCGTTATGCCACAACGTACGCTGAAAAAGTTCCAGGACGAAGCGACCTATCAGCAGCTCGCACCAACTATCAAGCAAAGTGTGGTAGCTCCGATGTATGAACTCGTTTCGGTCTTGCCTCTTGCAAATGTAGCGGACTATCAGTTTGATCCGATGACGATTAAGTCGATCAGTGATCTGCCAACGATTTCACAGATTCCGGTCTATCCTTCGCAAGAGATGTAAGAAGAGTGGAGAAAAGAAGAATGAATTCGTCTGTGAAATAGAAACACCCACCAGAACGGTGGGTGTTTCGTATCTGCCCTCTGATGATAGGCTCGACCAGGTAATCAAGCGTTCATTCGAGGTGGGGAGCGCTGCGCAAGCCGCGGTCACGTTGTGACGTGACACGCGTCGCGTGTGCCTCCCCTGAGTCTCAGGCCTGTTCGTGGACGGCCTCAGTTGTTGGTGGCTGTGTCGGTCGTCTCGATCGCTCGCAGCACGGTGACCTCGGCGCAGTCGCCGTCCGCCTCGCGGTCGGGGGCGAAGGGTGTCTCGTCCACCGTGATGCTCCCTGTGAAGGGGCGGTAGCAGATGCCGTGCCGCGTGCGCGTCGGGGTCGCGTCCTGGACGCGGAACGAGTCGTAGTCCGCGGCGAGCAGCGACACGCAGTCTTCGTTCCCGAGCGGGCGATCGGTGAAGGTCAGTGCGCGGCAGTTCGTGCCGCGGCAACCCCAGACGTGCCAGTGGCCGTCGGCGGGGCCGTGCACGATCGCCGCGGAGCCGCCCTCCTCGGCGCGGTCGCCGCCGGACGAATTCGCGCTCGCGGGCGGGGTGGTGGGGGTGTGGTTGGAGGACCCGCAGCCCAGGGCTGCGAGCGTGAGAACGAGAAGGCTGGTTCGAAGGTTCATGAACATCTCCCGGATTGGTGCTTGGACGTCGGCGAGCTTGTTTCCACGATGGTGGATGGCTCATTCCGAACGGCGCACCGTATCAAAATATTCTCCACTTTGTCAATAAAAGAGGCTGTGTTAAGCCCAATCTCGCCTTTTTTGCGTCCGTTCGTTAGACTGGAATACACTATGGCTCGTCATTCTAAATGGCACAAAGTTCGACAGTTTAAAGGCGCGATTGATGCCAAGCGTTCGGCTTCGTACACCAAGCTGGCTCGTGAAATTACAGTTGCTGCTCGTGACAAAGGGGCGGACCCAGACATGAATGCCGCCTTACGCGCTGCGATTGATCGAGCTCGCAAGGCCTCGCTCCCAAGAGAAAATATAGAGCGAGCTGTTCAGAAAGGCGCCGGCGGTGGAGCGGGTGAAGCGCAAATCGAAACACTCACCTATGAAGCCTATGCTCCCGGTGGGACAGCGCTCATTATCGAATGTTTAACGGATAGTCGAAATCGTACGGCGAATGATGTAAAGCATCTGCTCTCGAAGAATAGTGGGACGTTCGCGATGGCGGGGGCCGTGACTTACTTGTTTGATCGTGTGGGCGTGGTGCGTTTCCCAGGGAAGATCCCGAGCGACAAAAAAGATGAGCAAGAACTCGCGTTGATCGAGGTGGGTGCTTCAGATGTCATTGAACTAGAAGACGCAATAGAGATTCGTTCTGCTCCGAATGACCTTGCGCATATTGCGCAGATGGCCATTAAACTTGGTTATTCACCAGACACGGTGGAAATGGAATGGATTCCCAAGGCGCTTGTCGAGACGGATGAGGCCACGGGAACAGCTGTCGCGACACTTATCGAGCTTCTCGAAGAACACGACGATGTGAGTCGGGTGTACAGTAATTTGGCTTAGCGTACCCATGCGTCTCCTCGGTATCGATCCTGGATTTGATCGCACCGGTATCGGCCTGGTTGACCATGCGCGAGGCAAGATGGCTTGGGTGTGGCATGGATGTATTCAGACGAGTGCCAAGGACCCATTCGCTGTGCGTTTGCAGCAGGTGCGCAACGGTCTAAAGGAGGTGTTGGAACGAGCCAAGCCGGATGCAGCGGTTGTGGAGCGACTGTTTTTTCAGACGAACGTAAAAACGGCCTTAGATGTTGGAATGGCGCGCGGTATAGTCGTACTTGCCTTAGCTGACGCACGGGTGCCGCTCATTGAGCTCACGCCGAATCAGGTGAAACAGGGGATTGCGGGCTATGGGGCAGCAGACAAAAAACAGGTGCAGGCCATGGTTCAGCGCTTACTGGGTCTCAAAGACATTCCAAAGCCGGATGATGCGGCGGATGCGCTCGCGCTCGCTATCGTGGGTGGACCAATAGCACAAGCCAACACGCTCTCCAAGAAATAGAGCGGAGGCTAAAGACGAAGGGCATGTTTGATTGACAAAATGCCCGATTTTTATTATATTCTCGCCGCTGTTTCGGGCTCTCAGTCCGTTACAACGAACGAATTTCAAGCGTTTCAACCTTCCACATCTTGCCCTGAGAGGCGCAAGAAGAAAGACGAGCGTCATGCGACGACCAAGGAATATTCTCGAACGTCTGGGCTTCGCGAGGGGCGTGGCTCGCCACACCTTCCTGTTCCCGATCAACGCGGTGACGGAGGCCTGGCTGCGTGAGCAGCTGCCTTCGCAGCTCGCATTCGTGCGTGCGGCCGACGTCACGGATGAGGCGCTCGCCCCATTCGTCGTCGATCCTGACGCGGTCCAGGTGAGCGTCCTGGTGCGTTTCACGCAGATCAAGACCAGGAAGGCGCTGGACGCCGCTCAGGTTCTGGAGGTCGGGCGTGGCGGTGATTTCCAGGTCGGCGAGTACCTGGTGGGTCGATCCGGAGTCTCGGCTACGGACCTCGGTCACGCCATGGTGGAGTTCTTGCGGCGCAACGGCTATCCGGGATCGTTCGGTACCGACTACCTGGGCCGGGGGGACCACATCTGGGCCTTCGACTTCAAGCCGGGTGACGCCTTCGCTCTGATCGAGGTCGAGGCGCGCGCTGTAGACGACGAGGTCCACCCCGACGTCCTGATCAGCGACGAGATGCGGCAGCCGCTGACGGCGCCCGCGCTCGAGTCGACCGGCACGTGAACGTTCGGGGGAGGGTGGTGGCTCAGCCGCCCTCCCCCTCGAACCTTGACGGACATATTCATATGTCCTTCGAGGCTCGAAAAAATACACAAAAAATCCTTGCTGGTGGCAGGTTCATCTGATACGATTTAGCCGTTATTTTGGACCAATTTTTCACGTATGCACCTGTATTGGCATGGCCTTACCTCTGTCCGCATTGAATCGTCGTTAGGCGATACGTCGTGCACGCTCCTTACGGATCCATATGGATCCGACACGGGTCTGCGTTTCCCACGTACGCTTGAGCCGAATGTGTTGGTGTTATCGCATCAAGATCGCAAGAAATTTGCGCTCGATGCCCTCAAGAACGAGCCTTTCCTCATTGCCGACCCCGGCGAGTATGAGGTTCAAGGCGTGTTTGTGTTTGGGACGACGTTGCAAGAAGGGGATGCGAAACATCCGTTCCCGCTGCTCTATCGTTTCGAGATTGAAGGCATGTCGATTGGATTCATCGGGGGTATCAAGACTGTTCCGTCGGAGGAGGTCTTGGGACGTCTTGAGAATATCGACATTCTGCTCGTTTCCGTGGGAGGCGGCGACTATCTCGACGCAAAGAAGGCGGCCGAGATTGTAAAGACGCTCGAGCCACGGATTGTGGTGCCGCTCGCGTTTGCAACAGAGGGTTTGAATGCGTCTTTGGCATCGGTCGACGCTTTCTGCAAAGAAGTTGGTGGCAAGCGTGTCGATGGCAATAAGCTCAAGCTGGCCCGCAAGGACTTGCCTGCGGATGAGCTGGTAGTGCAGGTACTTGAACGTTCGTAGTTCGACGATAGCTGTTTCTTGGTCGGTCCTTCACGCTCTTTCTATGCCACGTACTCGTTCATCTCCAGCGCCTCGCTCTGTGCGCCATCTCACCCATCAACCTAAACGGTTGGTGAAGAGATTGAAGACGGAAGCGCATGTTGAAGAGGCGGAGCTACAGCCATCGCCTGTTATCGAAGAGCACGAAGAAACCGTTGAACGACGACTAATTCGGCAACATGCTGCATCTCGCGCCGAACGACAACGTTCTTCGTTGGGGCTCGGAGGAGTCTTGGCGGTTGTGATCACGTGCGGTCTGATCTTTGTGGGTTGGTGGTTTCTGCCAAATCCGTTTGAAGAAAAAGACCGGCTTATCGTTGGTTCTGCTCCATCAACGACCACGACTCAGTTAGCGCCTGCTCTCCTTGTTCCTGCCACGACAACATCGACTCCGGTTGCAGCGACTTCAACCGAACGACGACTCCTCATCCCGCTTACCTCTTCCTCCACTGCATCTCACCGTTGATTTCAGACTTTGTCCAAAACTCTATGCCAGACGAACCACTCATCCCCAACGCTGTCGGACGTGTTGAACCCTCCCCCCTGGTTGAGGAGATCCAGCAGTCTTTCCTAAGCTACGCCATGTCGGTCATCGTCGACCGTGCGTTACCGGATGTTCGTGATGGGTTGAAGCCGGTACACCGTCGCATTTTGTATTCCATGTGGCAGTCCGGTTTGCGTTCCGGAGCTCGTTTCAAGAAATGTGCCACGGTGGTTGGAGACGTGCTCGCCAAGTATCACCCACACGGTGATATCGCCGTGTATGATGCCTTGGCTCGTTTGGTGCAAGACTTTTCGTTACGCTACCCGCTCGTGCATGGTCAAGGAAACTTCGGTTCGATCGATGGTGATAGTCCAGCTGCCTATCGTTACACCGAGTCGAAGCTCCGTGCGATCGCTGAAGAGCTCTTGGTTGATATTGATAAAGACACGGTGGATTTCCGGGGAAACTTTGATGGATCAACCAAAGAGCCAAGCGTGTTGCCGGCCAAGTTGCCGAACCTTTTGTTGAACGGAACGCTCGGGATCGCGGTCGGTATGGCGACGAATATCCCACCACACAACCTCACGGAACTGTGTAATGGAATCGCTGCCCTGCTTGAGAATCCAGAAATTTCCATCGATGAACTGATGGTTCACATTCCGGGTCCTGATTTCCCAACCGGCGGCATTGTCTATGACAAGCAGGCGATGCAGATAGCCTATAGCGCTGGCCGTGGCGGCATTGTGATGCGCGCCAAAACAGATATTGAAGAAACCAAGAATGGGCAGTTCCGCATCTTGGTGACCGAAATTCCCTATCAGGTAAACAAGGCGACGCTGCTCGAAAAGATTGCGGAACTTGTGAATGAAAAGAAGATCGAGGGTATTCGCGATCTGCGTGACGAATCCAATAAAGACGGTATTCGTGTGGTTATTGAGCTCAAGAAAGACGCCTATCCAAAGAAGGTCTTGAACCACTTGTTCAAGATGACGCAGCTTCAAGACACGTTCCACGTGAACATGTTGGCGCTTATCGATGGCATTCAGCCGCGTGTACTCACCATCAAGAACATTCTTGAAGAGTATGTGAAACATCGTCAGGTGGTGGTTCGTCGTCGCACCCAGTTTGACCTGACGAAAGCGCAGGAACGTGCTCATATTTTGGAGGGGTTGCGCATTGCGTTGCTTCACATCGATAAAATCATCAAGACGATCAAGGAATCCAAGGACAAAGACGAAGCCAAGGAGAATTTGATGGGTCAGTTCAAGCTATCGGATCCACAAACAGTCGCGATTCTCGAAATGCGCTTGCAGCAGCTTGCGAACCTCGAACGCTTGCGAGTCGAACAGGAGTACGAAGAGAAGATGAAGCTTATCGCTGAACTCGAGTCGATCTTGAAGTCAGAGAAAAAGATGCGCGACATCATCAAGAAAGAAGTTCTTGAGCTCAAGGATAAATACGGCGACGACCGCCGCACGCAGATTGTGCCGCATCCAGTTGGTGAGTTCTCGATGGAGGACTTGGTGCCACAAGAAGACACGATTGTGTTGTTGACCTCTGATGGCTACGTGAAGCGTTTGCCGCCAGACACGTTCCGTACCCAACATCGCGGAGGAAAGGGTGTTGTCGGTCTCGCAACCAAAGAGGACGACATGGTGTCGCAGATGATCACGACGACCACGCATACGGAGATCATGTTCTTCACGAGTCGTGGCCGTGTCTTCCGTCTCAAGGCCTACGAAGTTCCAGAGGGGAGCCGCACCTCAAAGGGTCAGGCGATCGTAAACTTCCTCCAGCTTGCGCCGGGCGAGACGGTGACGGTGACGTTGCCGATGGATGACGTGGATGGGGCGAAGTACTTGGTCATGGTTACGAAAGGTGGAACTATCAAGAAATGTGCCTTGGAAGAATTCGCGAATGTGCGTCGCAGTGGTTTGATCGCGATTGGGTTAGACGAAGGTGATGATTTGATCTGGGTGAAACCTTCTTCTGGTGGTGATGATATCTCGCTCGTTACACGTGAGGGCCAATCGATTCGTTTCTCGGAAAATGATGTACGTGCCATGGGTCGTACAGCGGCTGGCGTGCGCGGTATTCGCTTGCACGACAAGGATTCCGTGATTGGCATGGACGTAATTAATCCGACGTTGGCTGATAAAGGGAAGTTAGCGCTGTTTGTGGTAACGGAAAATGGTCTTGGTAAACGTACGGATGTAGCTGAATACAAGACGCAAGGTCGTGGTGGAAGCGGTATCCGAACAGCGCGTGTGACCGATAAGACGGGTGGAGTGGTTGGTGCTTATATCTCAAGCGCTGACGATGAGCGTGACATCGTGCTCATCTCGAAGAAGGGGATCGTAGTACGTACGCCATTCAAGAACACACCGCTCTTAGGACGCGATACGCAAGGTGTGAGAATCATGCGCTTCAAGGAAGAAGGAGACTCGCTCTCGACGGTGACGTTTGTGTAAAGCATTCGCACTTTTTAGAAAAGCGCTCTGAGAACGAGCGCTTTTCTATATTGAACGTGGTACTATTCTCCTATGTATTCCGGTGCTCATTCTGAGGCTCAACAGAAGGTTATTCAATCTTCGGAGCAGGTTCCGCGTCGTCAGGAGGGCGTCCAGCAAAAGCCAGACGCTCTGGAGCGTCCTCGCACCGTAGGCGAGCAAATTAAGTACGAACTTGATTGCTATAAAGCATGGTCTGCGCACTATGATCAATACGCTCAAGTCATTGGTGCCAAAGCTGCAGAAGCCGATCAGCGATTGGCTCAGCTCCCTCTTAGTGTAAAAGCGAGTGAAGGGGCACGACAGGAATATCTTGCTCTTAAGGCTCAGCACGAGGCTGTTCTCAAAGAAAAGCAGAAATATGATGAGGCCGTCGCCTATCTTAAAGAAGAATATGATCCATTTGAGCGCATGTCTCAAGCGGTAAGTGAGTTGAAAGTATCCTCAAATAGGGTAGACCAGCTCCAACATGATCAGCGGCAATTGCGTGATACGCAGCATCATTTGAATGAACAGTTACGCTCATTTGAAGAACAGTCTGGTCCACAGGAGAGGGAATATGAGGCGAAGATTCAACAGATCCAGCCCTGGACTGAGCATTATCGCCAGGAGGTGGAACGTCTCCAGTCTGCGTGTGAGCTCGATCAGTATCATTTTTCTATAGCAGTCGATGCTCAAGGAAAAGCAAAGCCAGGCTATGAAGCCTTCGTTCAAGAAGCTCAAGCGAGAAAAACGCAGCTCGAGCATAGTAAAGCTGCTCTTCAAAACAACATTGCCTGGATGAACTGGTTTGATCAGCAGATAAAATCTATTCAGTCATACCGTGATGGTCTGACCTCAGCGCGTGACGCCACCTCCAAAGATCTTGAAGCAACATTGACTAAACTCCTCGCCGAGGAGCAGGCGAGTCGAGCAGCGCAAGCAAAAATCGAACAAGCATCGCCTCAAGTGCATGCCAACACGTATGCTCGTTCACAAAGAACCTAATTTCTATGCTTACGTTCGAAGAATTTTCTTCAAAAATGAAGGAGCTTCTCACGCAGATGGGTCTGCTTGAAGAACGATCCAAACAACTGTTGGATCGTACAAAGAAATTTGAAGAACAGGTGACAACCGACGCAAAGATCGAAGAAATACGAGCGAAGATTGGTGAAACGTCAAAAACGTGATACGGTGCTTGCCCCCGTTCTTGTTTTGACGAGAAACAAAAATGAGGAGAATTACGCAACCGATGCTACGCATCAGAGGGGCACGGATCAGGAATGTTACAGAATCCGACGAGCAGATACGGGGAGGTCCATCTTCGAGATGCGTCTATAATCGCATTTACGCTGCGATCGATCGAGGATCATCTCAGGCGACAAGGCTACCGCCCGGTCTGGGTGATCGATCGATGGGAAGACGTTCTGATCTCGCCGCTCAGGCTGTCGTGTGAGTGGCAGACGGAGAGGGAGGGGTTCCGTGAGGTGTACAGCTATGTTCTCGAAGTTCCGACGGGGGTGATGTGGCTGTTTGAAGGTTCTAAGGTGGCCTTGACGCGGACGCTTATGATCGGGAACGCGGCGTCGGTGCAGGTCAGGGAACGTTCTTCGCGATCGGAAGCTCTGCCGCTCTCTACGGGGATGCCGCATTCAGTGGTCGCAGCAGTCTCTATGGGGAGTGCATTGCCGAGGCTCGAGCATGACGAACTCATTCGGCTCTTTGAGAGAGCGGTTGCGGAGGGTCAGGTCTGTCTCTGAAGAGTGATGGAGCGCCTCGCTTCATCGGTACGAGCCCTGCGGCTGCTCCGCCCAGGGCTCTCGTGCTATCTAGAGGAAAACAAAAGGCCCCCATGCTTGGTGAGGGCCCTTTGTTTTTACGTTGCGAATCGTTTAACGACGACTCGGTCTACCACTCAAGCGCACCACCTACTTTGTACTCCGTCACACGTGTTTCGAAGAAGTTCTTTTCTTTACTCAGATCGATCGTTTCACTCATCCAGGGGAATGGGTTTGTGACTTTGAATTGAGCGGGCAAGCCAATACGTTCCAATCGACGATCTGCAATGTATTCGATGTATTGGCGGAAGCTCTGTGCGTTCATGCCAAAGATTCCTTTCGGGAACGCGGTGTCAGCGAATGTGTACTCGAGAACAGCAGCACGCTTCACTAGATCGATCGCATGGGCTTGGAACTCAGGTGTCCAAAGTTCAGGCTGCTCGTTCTTTATTGTATTTATCATCTCGATCCCGAAGTTCAGATGCTGCGACTCATCACGCATGATGTATTCGATCTGTTCAGCTGAACCAACAAGCTTATTCTGGCGTTTGAATCCCAAGATCACCGCGAAGGAGCTGTAGAAGAAGATGCCCTCCATGATGAGCGAGAACACGATAATGTTCTCTAAGAATTTCTGATCACTCTCAAGTGTTCCGGTCTTGAAATGTGGATCAAAAATCCCTTCGTTAAATCCAAGAATGAAGCTGTCTTTGTCGTAGATACTCTTCACTTCTCGGTACATGTTGAAGATTTCACCACCATCTAGAGCGAGTGATTCAACAATGTACTGATAGGCATGCGTGTGAATGGCTTCTTCGTATGCCTGACGAAGTAGATACAAGCGACACTCAGGAGATGTGATGTGCTTATAGGTAGCAAGAACGATATTGTTGGCCGCGATCGAGTCTGCAGTGGTGAAGAATCCGAGCACGGTTTTGAAGGCGCGGCGCTCATCTTCGGTTAAGATGTCTTTTGAGCGCCACTGTTCAACATCTTTCTGCATGTTGATCTCTGTTGGTAGCCAGTGGTTCGCATTGCCGACGTTGTAGGCGTCCCATGCAAAGGTATGGCGCATTGGGTAGAGCTGCACGACATCTGCATCCTTTCCGTTAATAATGCGGCGATTGTTGATGTGTACGCGCTCGGAGGTTTGGGTAATAGGCATAGGGGAGTGGTGAGTGCAGCGGATTACTGACAGGCCTCACACGTCGGATCATTCAGCTTACAGAGTTTGATCTCTTTGCCGTCGATGATCGTTGTCTCTGAACTTGGTCCCTTGAATTTGGCGTTTGGCGCGGCTTCAACGGAAGCAGTTTTTATAGCGGCTGGTTGATTGGCGGTTTCAGCGACGACAGCGGTTTTGGGAGCGTTTGGAACTGGAGATGGCATGGCGTCATGAGTTTCGGTGTTGGCTGGATGTGTGTCGCCTGGCTTGCTCGTGCGCTTGTGGGTCGAGCCGAACTCGGCGGTGCTCACGGTCGACTTCTCGACCTGTGACGCAGCCAAGGTGCGGAGGTAGTAGGTAGTCTTTACACCGATCTCCCAAGCATACATGTAGATGTCGTTGATCTCTTTTCCAGATGAACCCTTGTAGAAGATGTTGAGGGCTTGGCTTTGATCCATCCACTTGCCACGAGCGGCCGCGGCACGCACTAACCACTGAGGTTCGATGTCGAAGGTCTCCTTGTACTTCTCACGCAAGTTGGCAGGAATTTCCTCAATGCTCGCGATGTTACCGTCAAAGTACTTGAGCTTCTTCAGCATCGATTCGTCCCATAGGTTGAGCTTCTTCAAATCATCGACCAGCGCGCTATTGATAACGATGAAGTCACCGAATTGGTTGGCTTTGACGTACAGGTTCTTATAGATAGGCTCGATGGATGGCGTGCAGCCTGAAATGTTTGAGATGGTCGCCGTTGGGGCAATCGCCAAACAGTTCGAGTTACGCATGCCATAGCGTTTGATGGCATTGCGCACGACGGACCAATCGAGGGTGCTCGAGCGCGAGACGTCGATGCGCTCACCACGTTCCTGCTCCAAGAGGTCGACAGTGTCGAGTGGTAGCAATCCGCGGGACCACTTGGAGCCATCGTAGGAAGGATAGACATCACGTTCTTTGGCGAGTTCGGTCGAGGCGAGAATCGCGTAGTATGACACGGCTTCCATGCTTTCGTCGGCGAACTTCACGCAAGCCTCGGAGGCGAAGTTGATATCGAGAGCGTAGAGCGCATCCTGGAACCCCATGATGCCCAAGCCCACCGGACGGTGTTGCATGTTTGAGTTCTTGGCTTCGATCGTTGGGTAGAAGTTCACGTCAATCACGTTGTCGAGCATGCGCATCGCAGTTGTGACGGTGTCCTTCAAGAGTTCAAGATCGAGTTTGCCATCGCGAATGTGGCGCAGTAAGTTGACCGATCCCAAATTACAGACAGCGGTCTCTTGTTCCGAAGTGTTGAGCGTGATTTCCGTGCAGAGGTTGGAGCTGTGCACGACACCGACGTGATCTTGTGGGGAGCGCACGTTGCATGGATCCTTCCAAACAATCCAAGGATGACCAGTTTCGAACAACATGCCAAGCATCTTTTTCCAGAGGTCGCGCGCCTTCACTTTGCGTGACAGGCGAATTTTGCCTTCGGCGGCGAGCTGCTCGTATTGCTCGTACTGTTTCTCAAACTTATGGCCGTAGATATGGTGCAAATCTGGAACTTCGTCTGGTGAGAAGAGGGTCCATTCTTTATCAGCACGGACACGCTTCATGAACAGATCTGGAATCCAGTTGGCTGTATCCATGTCGTGGGTGCGACGACGTTCATCACCTGTGTTTTTGCGTAATTCAAGAAAGTCCTCAATGTCGTAGTGCCAGGTTTCAAGATAGGCACACGTTGCGCCACGACGGCGACCAGAACGGTTGATGGCGGCGGTTGTGTCGTTCGCGACTTTCAGGAATGGAATAATACCCTGGCTTTCGACGCCTGTTCCTTTGATGCGCGAACCGGTGCCACGAAGGTTTGTCCAGTCGTTGCCAAGTCCACCCGACCACTTCGAGAGCTGCGCATTGTCGGCGAGACTCTTGAAAATATGATCGAGGGAATCCATGACGGTCGTGAGATAGCACGACGAGAGTTGCGGGTGGGATGTTCCAGCATGGAAAAGCGTTGGGGTCGATGGTACGAAGCGCATGGTGGAGATGAGCTCGTAGAAACGAATGGCTGTTTCATCGCGCAAACCACGTGTTTCATTCAAAGCCAAGCCCATCGCGACACGCATCCAGAACGCCTGAGGCGTCTCGAGGAGCTGCTTGGTGTTTGGATGGTTCAAGAAGTAGCGGTCGGCTACGGTCTGCATGCCGAGGAACATGAACAGGTCATCGCGTTCTGGTTTGAGCACGGCCGCCAAGCGTTCGAGGTCGAGTCCGGCCATGCGCTCATCGAGTTTTTTGAGCTCGACGAGCGTTTTGATGTTCTTGATGAAGGTTGTGCGATAGCAGGTATCGAGTTTGGTGAAGTCGACATGTTCGCCAGCGGTTTCTTTATAGACTTTGTGGGCGAGTAGACGGCTGGCCATCTTTGAATAGGCTGGATCGCGTTCCATGAAAGCGCGTACGGTGAGAATCAACGCTTGTGAGAGGTCAGACGTCTTCATGCCATCGTACACGTCTTGGGCACACTGTTGGGCGATTGTTTCAATATCAACCTCACCTCCTGCGTCTTTGGCGACGTATTGAAGGGTCTTGCGAATTTTGTCGATCGAGAAGGTTTCGGTCTTGCCTGAGCGCTTGATGACAGAGATTTGGAAAGTAGTCGGAGCCTGTGCACGGATTTTGGCGTGTTCGTAGCGATAGAGGATGTAGTCTTTGGCGACATCAAAAAAACTATCACGCATGAGCGTTCGCTCGACCACGTTCTGGACCTCTTCAATTGAGGTGACTCCATCTGCTCCAACGCGTTCTTCTAACCCAGTCACGACATCTTTTGTGAGCTGTTCGAGAACGGTCGATTCAACTCCTCCACGGATGGCGGTGAAGGCTTTGAAGAGCGCTTGTGTGATCTTGCCGGCATCGAAGGCGACGATACGGCCATCGCGCTTTTTTATGCGGAGAAGGGAGCCCATAGTGCAGAAGAGATAAAGGAGGTCTTAAAGATCAAAAAGTGAATTGAGTGATTTTTCCCCTAACACTATATCTTGTGGTAGGAATTTAATTAAACCACAATACCTAGTGGTCATGAAGTTTTCTGTGTGGATAAGCCGTGGACGGAAACGGGGATAAAAATGCCATCAAAAAACGCCCGAAAATGTTGAAAAATAGGCGTTACAAAAATCGCTAGGCGCTCGGTCGTTGGTTCGTCAAGATCAATTGACGTCGGTTTTGGGTCGGGGCACTGTGTAGATGCGCTGCGACCTGAGCGGTTCGGGTCAAAGACGTAGAGAGAAGTGATTCAACCATCATGAGTGGTGCGGCGGGGATCGGCGGCGAGCCGATCGATCAGTGGGCGATCGAACGACAGGGGTGCGTCATCCGTATCGGGAACGTGTTTCTCGAGTGGGAGGGCAAACAAGACGACGGCAGGGCGCAGTTCGTCGTGACGCCTCTCTCGAACGGAACGCTCACCTTCCAGGCGGTCTATCACCCCAAGACGGGTGAGCGTGTTCGGGTCGTCATCGGTGGTATCTACGATGAGAGCGACGTGCAAAACTGCCCGTCGGTCGGTGTGGCTGGGGTGTCGGTACCCCCGATGGATCGGGTGAAGCTCGATCTGCACGCTGCTCAGTACACGCGTGAGGTCGTGCTCACTGGCGAGGCGGCCAAGTGGTTCGCTGACGGCCTCGCCCAGTTCTTCGTCTTCGCCCGCCGACGCGCGGAGATGATGCGTCTCGCGCTTGAGAGCGCGCGCAGGGAAGGTTCTTCTGCGGCCTGAGTTCTTCGGGTCGCCAGGTGGGTCGCCGTGTACCTTTACGCGGCTGCCCACGGTCCTGAGTGTATCTTTCATGAAGGTATGTTGAGGATCGTCCAGAGGAATTTTCCTTATTTTGAAAGGTTTGCTATCGTCCGACCTTCGCTCTGCGCTGGCGTCCAGAGCGATATCACCTCGAGAGGAGGCGCCAATCATGAAAATCAGGTGTTTGTTCGGAGTCCTGGTTCGGGCGGTGTTGAGCATCGTGCTCGCCGCTCTCTACGTCACCACCCTCCCGGCCTGCGCAGACCGGGTCCAGACCCTGGGTACGCGGTCGGGGATCGATGCGGGGTCCGACGCTGGAGCGGTTGACCGCGTGCAGGTCGCCTGTGCTGGTGAGCGCAACCGTGTGCTCTACGCCTGTAATGTCTCGAACGAGCTGCTCTATGCGGGGACGGTACAAGCGCGGCTCGCGCAGGTTGCGTTCTACTCCTGCGGTGTGCGCGTGACGCCACGTATGGTGCAGCTCGTGCTCGGTCGCGACCCCTTCCCGGGCGGTAGCGGGTTCCACGGCCTCATTATGGGGTCGAACGGCACCAACTACTTCCCCAACATGGTCGTCCTCGACGCCATGAGGGGCAGGGTGGTTCCGCATCGCATCGTCGAGGAGTACGACGACTCGCGAACCTTCCGTATCGAGCCGACGCCGATCGCGATCGAGGGCGGCGAGGCACGTATCTTCTTCGTGGTCGCGGATCTTGCAGATCGCGAGGATCGGCCCTGGGAATTCTTCGGGCCTCTCTATCGCGTTGGCATCACACCCTGGTTCGGCAGCTCGATCACCCCCGAAGGGATCGAGATCACCGACTACGCCACGGGTACCCGCATCCCCGAGGCCTGGATCCGTGAGGCCGGCTGGTCCGACGGCTGCCTCGTCCCACGTGGACACTTCGAGGTCGCGCGTCCCAGTGTGCGGGTCGACGCCGGTCGCTGAGAGCGCTGATGTAGAAGGGTGCTAGCAAGAAAGGAGACGATGAAGCGACGAGGGGTAAAATAGGGAGGAGCCAGAAACGGCCCGGTCGCGATACACTTCGCGCCGGGCCGTGGTTCTTTTTATGGGCTATTTTGTTCTTCCTATTGATCTCTCAGCTTTTTTCGGTGGCTCTTGTCCGCTTGATCCAAACTCGTCTAGCTCGTCTTCCTTAATGTGATCATTTCGATCCATTTCGGAGAGCTCCAACACCGTTTTTGCCACTTCATTCGGGTGAGGGATTTCTTCGAACATAAAGCGCTCATGTTCACCGGCCGTTTGAATCTCAACTTCACCAAAGTTGAACATGGTTTTCACAAACCCATTCACGATCGCGGTCACATCTTGGATGCGATAGAGGCGCAACTCAGACACTGTACGACCAAATAATCCATTTTGCTCAATGTTCAAAATACGGCGTGTCGTCACGATCCAGCTATCGAGATAGTAATCGAGGAAAAGTTGGAACAAGAACAGCCAGGCAAATAAGAAAAAGGCAGAACCACCAAATACCACTAAGGCTTGGAAGCTCACGCCCTCGAGGAGCTCAGGCTGGAAGACTCGAAAGTAGGCCAAGATCAAGAAAGGGGCAGCGAGCAATAAAAGATAGCCAAACAGGACGCTGAGCAACGTGATGGGATGCCGACGCAAAAAATATACTAGCTTTTCTTCTGGGATGGCATTGGGAAGATTTCCAAGATCAAGCATAGCCGTTTAGAACAAAGACATGAGGTCAAAGCCCTGCGTGAGGTCGAGGCTGGCGGCATAACTCAGTGTCATCAAGACAACCCCAACCGATACGGCTACGAATACCCCAGAGATTAGGTAGGTCCAGCTACAGGACAGTCCATAGCGCAAGGTGGTCGCGAGGGTGATGAGCGAAGCAATCGCAAAAACAGCAACCAGGACAATCCAGGCAATAAAGATCCAAGCGAGAGGAATCATCTAGACCAGTATACTCTGCTGCTCTGGGGGAGAAAAGCCGAGGTGTTGGTAGGCGAGATCGGTCGCGACGCGGCCGCGTGGTGTGCGAGTGATAAAACCTTCTTGGAGGAGAAATGGTTCGATGACTTCTTCAACCGTTTCAATTTCTTCGGCGATGGTGGCAGCGATTGAGGCGAGGCCGACGGGTCCGCCTTTAAATTTTTCGATGAGTGCACGGAGCGCACGGCGATCAGCTTCATCCAGGCCGCGTGTATCGATCTCAAGTGAACTGAGCGCTTCGTGGGCGAGTGATTCGACGAGCTGTCCATCGCCTTTGACCTGCACAAAGTCACGGACGCGCTTTAAAAGGCGATTCCCAATACGCGGTGTGCGGCGTGAGCGGTGAGCGATGGCTTGGAGAGCGGCATTTTCGTAGGGGATGGTGAGGAGGTCGGCGCTGCGACGCAAAATGGCCTCCATTTCTTCGGGGGCATAAAAATCCAAGTGATAGGTCACGCCAAAGCGATCACGGAGCGGTGCGGACAAAAGCGATAGGCGTGTAGTGGCGCCAATAATCGTGAAACGCTTGAGATCAAGACGAAGCGTGCGCGCGGTTGGGCCTTTGCCGATCACGATATCGAGCGCGAAGTCCTCCATGGCCGGATAGAGCACCTCTTCAATCGAACGATTCATACGATGAATTTCGTCGATGAAGAGAATGTCGCCTTGTTCGAGGTTGGTGAGAATGGCGGCAAGATCACCGACACGTTCGAGAGCGGGACCACTTGTGACTTTAATATTCGCGCCCATCTCTTTACTGATCACGTGGGCGAGCGATGTTTTGCCGAGGCCTGGTGGGCCGTAGAACAGAATGTGCTCAGCCGGTTCACCGCGTTTTTTGGCGGCTTCCAGAAAAATGTGAAGATTTTCTTTGACTTTACTTTGTCCAATAAAATCTTGGAGCGAGGTTGGGCGGAGCGCGAGATCAAAGCCTCGTTCGGTTTCGCCGACTTCAGGAGCGACCAAGCGCTCAGCGAATGAAAGATCATCGGGAAGAAACGAATCCATACCTCAAGTACACTCGTTCGTTTTCTGTTCGTCAATGTGTTGTGTGCTGTATGCGAATGGCATGCCTGAAATTGTAACGACCGCCGGCAAGCGTTGCGAGGGCGGGCAGGGTCCGGCTGTGAGTTGTTGTGGGCTCACGAGGCGCGTGAGTCCAGATCTCAGATGTCGCACAACCTCATTGAAATCCACGGTGTTGTTTTGGTGTATAACGTGCGGGAAGCCTTTAAAGGGATTGCAAAATCCTTGAAGAAATAGGTACGCTTCACGGACTATGCGCCTGCTCGTTAGCCAGTTCATCGGCCAGTTCATGGCGTGGTTTGTTCATCTCGATCAAACGTTGGGGGCGGTGATCGCGAGCCAGGGTGGTTGGACGTATGCGTTGCTTACCACGATTGTTTTCTTGGAGACGGGTGTCGTGGTGGCGCCTTTCCTACCAGGGGATTCGTTATTATTTGCAGCGGGTACGTTTGCCGGAATCGGAGCGCTCAAGCTCTGGATTCTTCTACCCTGTCTTATTCTCGCGGCTTTTTTGGGGGATACGGCAAACTATTGGATCGGTCGCAGATACGGTCTCAAAGTATACCAACGGCTTCAGGGAAGAATTCTCAAGCCACAGTATCTCGAACGGACGCAGCGGTTCTATAAGAAACATGGTTCTCGCATGATTGTGCTGGCCCGTTTTGTGCCGGTGGTGCGAACACTCGCACCGTTTGTGGCCGGCGTAGGGGAAATGCCGTACGGGGTATTTCTTAAGTACAATATCCTAGGAGGGGTCGCTTGGGTGCTCTTGTTTACCTGTGCTGGATACTACTTGGGCACCGTGTCTATCGTGCGGAAGCACTTTAGCCTCGTGGCCATTGGCATTATTCTTGTCTCCTTGATCCCGATGGTGTGGCAGGCGCTGCAGGAGCGGCGACAGGATCGTGAGCAGGTGAAAAAAGAATCATAGAGAGTTGTCTTCTTGCGCATCTCGGCATACAGTTCATCCACCTTACAAACATCCATTGATATGATTCGCTACCAGAATCCACCACAACCGCTTCCGCCGGCTCCACCGGTTCCCCCGAATCCAACCCCAGCCTCTCCGCCTGTTCCACCAACTGAATAGAACAAAATCCCCACCAATCTCCTGTATTCCGAGGTTGGTGGGATTTTTTCTGCGGGCAGAGTAGGCTGTGGTTCCATTTATGTTGTCCTGTCTCACCCAGCCACTCGAAACGCGCCAAGACGCGCTGCGCTTTTTCGATAGCTACGCTATTGAATCGCGCCGCCCCGAGGGCCAACGACCAACGCGAGTTGGTCGTCTTGTGCGTATGCGTCGTTTGTTGGCCTTGCTGGGAGATCCTCAAAATCGGTTGAAGGTGATTCACGTGGCGGGAACAAGCGGTAAAGGATCTACATGTACTTTTATCGAGGCCATTATCAGGGCGCATGGGTATACGACTGGCCTGACGCTTTCGCCGCATGCGGTGGATTTGCGAGAACGTTTTCAAATAAATGGTGCGTATCTCACAGACGGTCTTCTGACCACCATCGTGAAACGTGTGATAAGTGTGATCACTCGCATGGAAAAAGAACCATGCGGTGCACCGGGTTATATGGAATGTCTGATGGCCACAGCTTATGCGGTCTTCGCAGAAGTAGGCGTTCATTATGCCGTCGTTGAGACGGGTGTGGGCGGACGAACAGATCCTTCGAATACCGTGATGCGTGGCGATAAGTTGTGTGTCTTTACGAAGATTGGGAAGGATCATATGGCAGCTCTGGGGAATCGATTGGAAGATATCGCTTACCAAAAAATCGGAATTGTCCAAGAAGGAAATGATGTGGTGATTGGTGTGCAGGCGGAGTATCCGCAGGCGGACATGGTGCTTCTGGCTCAGACAGCTGGCGCGAATACAGTGCTCTGTATCGATCCGTTGTCTGTATCACAACCTTCGCTTACGCAGACCACGCCCTATTTACGGGAAAACGCTGAGCTCGCTTTGACAGCTTGCCGGCAACTGGCTGCACGAGATGGCTGGATGTTTGATGGAGTACGAGCTGAAGCCGCGTTGCGACAAGTTTCCGTGCCGTTACGTTTCGAGTTGGTTCATTGGCAGGGAAAGACGTTTATTTTGGATGCTGCACACAACCCTCAAAAAATGGAGGCGTTGGTAGAAGCGTTGCGGGTTCGTTTTCCACGGCATGCATTAGCAGGGGTGATCGCCGTGAATCCAGATACGGATGTGGCAGAAACCATCGGTCCTTTCTTGTCGATGGTATCACGCTTGGCATGTGCTGATCTTGTGGTTGGTCGAGGTTCCTATACGTTCCGCTTCTCGGATCCGGAACAGGTGATGTCGGTATTACGCAAGCACAACGAGGGATGTGTTGCGCTTCAAGAGGGCGAGGTTTTGCGAGATCGTGAAGCGCTCCTGAATTGGTGTGCGCGCATTCCTGAGTCGATGATCGTGTGTACAGGATCATTTCATTTTGTGGCGGTCGTACGGGCTCTTTTGTTAGGTCTGTCGGAACCCTGGTGATATACTCGATCTATCTATGAAGTCAGCCATTATTGCGATCATTTTGGTGGTCTTGGTGGGTCTTGGGGGCTATGGTGTGTCGACGTATAACGCGCTCGTATCGGGCCGAGAGGCAGTGTCTGGCAAGTGGGCGCAAGTTGAGTCGCAGTATCAACGTCGTTTTGATCTTATTCCCAACCTGGTCGAAGCGGTGAAAGGAGCGATGAAACAGGAAACAGCCGTATTTACGGCAATCGCTGATGCGCGTACGCGTTATAGTGGGGCTGGAAGTGTTGCGGAAAAAGCCGCTGCCGCGGACCAACTTGAAACCGCCTTCGCACGTTTGCTTGTCGTGATGGAGCAATACCCTCAATTGAAATCGATTGAAACGGTGACGACACTCATGTCTCAAATCGAAGGGACGGAGAACCGCATCGCGATTGAACGTCAGCGCTTTAACCAAGAAGTGCAGGTCTACAATACACAAGTGCGTACATTCCCGGGTTCGGTTGTGGCTGGGTTTGGCGGATTTACACCTATTGAATACACGAAAGCTCAAACAGGAGCGGACGTAGCTCCAAAGGTGTCTTTCTAAGAATTGGTATCTTGCCTCGATCATTTTCTCGCCCCGTCTTCATGTTGAAGGGTCTTTATTGCTGGATGGCGACAGGTGTACTCACACTCGTGTTGTTGGGATCGAGCGTATGTTTGGCGCAGGCGTATGTTTCACCGGGTGCACCGCAAGGCTTTGTGAACGATTTTGCAAATGTGCTTACTCCTGCAGAAGAGGTAGCGTTAGCGGATCTGATTCGAGCACATACGCAGCAAACAACGAACGAAATTGGAGTTGTTACAATCCCTTCGCTGGGTGATGAAACCGTAGAGAGTTACGCAAACCAGCTCTTTCAGGAATGGGGGATCGGGAAGAAAGGCCAGGATAACGGTGTGCTGATTCTGTTGGCCATTCAAAATCGCAAACTGCGTATCGAGGTCGGATATGGGATCGAGCCTCTGCTCACGGATGCAACAAGTAAGCAGATTATTCAGGAAGCGGTTCCATTTTTGAAAGAAGCCGACTATAACGCAGCGCTGACGAGCATGGTGAATGATGTGGAGCATGTGTTGAGCGGTGGTGCGATCGGTGGCACAACCCCGACCTTTGGTGAAGAAGTCGCCTTGGCAAAAGCGTCAGCGAGTGAGGTATTTCTCAACTTGATTTTACCCATCCTCCCTTTCGTGGTGTTCGTGGTCGTGATGTTGGTGATTGGAATCGTCGCGTTTGTACGAGTGCTGCGTCGAGCTGTGCCTCCAGGTAGGTTTCGCCGAACGAGTAGCTCCACTTGGGATGAAAGTCCTTCAATGAGTTGGGGGAGTTCCTCGAGCAGCGACTCTTCTTCGAGCGATTCCTCCAGTTCAAGTAGTTCGAGTGATTCGTTCAGTGGTGGAAGCTCCGGTGGAGGGGGTGCAAGTGGGGATTGGTAGCTTGGTGAACGCAGCGACTTCTCAATTTGAAGGTTTTGTGGCCTAATTGCTCAGTCTTCTGAGACGTTTGGCCGAATGGCGGAATTGGTATACGCAAGGGACTTAAAATCCCTGGCCTTTACGGGCGTGTGGGTTCGATTCCCACTTCGGCCACCAACAAGAGCGCGCTCGAAAGGGCGTGTTTTTGTTTCCATGAGCGCAACTTGTACCATGACCGCATGCCGATATGTCTCGTTCTTCAGAAGTAGGTTCGCTAAAGGAATCACCCATGCCAAATTTAGAGATAGATCACGTTGATCATATCTTCGTGGAGCACTATCACCCAAAATTCTTAGGCAAAGGAGGCGAGCAGGTTGTATACGGGTTACCTGAGTATCCAACGATCGTAGCCAAGGCGAATAAGACAGTCATGAGACGCGTTATCGATTGGAACGTGGAGCGCGGGCTGCCCCCAGGCGGGCTGCCAGATGAGGTGAAGGGTTTTGCTGAAAATTTTCTCGCGCAAGAAAGACGCCGTCATCAGGAACTTACGAAGTATTTTGGTGTTGCACATGTTCCTCGGCAACGTTCTATGTTAGTTCAAGTTCCTGTCACGCCGGAGATTCTTGAAGAGGTGTATCAAGGTCCTGCGCCGGCCACGCTTGATCAGGCATGGACGCTGCTATCCATTCAGCAGCGTGTACCTGAGCTCGTAAATCCAGATGGTCTATCGCTCGCTTGTGGCTACGCTGAGAATCGTGAACAAGATTCGGCGCTGTATGAGCAGGTAACGGCCCGTGCCATCCAGGAGCGAGAGGGTTCTGAGCCTCTCACTAAGGAGGTGTTCTTTGCTGTGCAGCAAAAGCGCTTACTCAAGAAAACATTTGAGCGGGCCGAGAAAGATCCAGAATTTAAGACCAGGTTGACCGAATGTTTGGAAAAAACGATCCTCTATGCCACTGAAACCGGTGAGATCCTGGATTTGGTGGGGGAGGACAATATTTCTTTCGTAAAGACGGAGAAGGGCTGGACCTACAAGTTGGTCGATGCTTTTTACGCGGGGACAGAAAAAATGGTCGATCGAGCTCGTGAAGTCATGCAAAAGGCTTCCCAGGGAACGGAAATCGATGCCAAAGAAAAGAACATTCTATTGAACACCGTTAACTTCGTCCGCACGGTAAACGGGATGGCCGAGCTCTTGGGTATGGCCGAGAGAATTCATCTAGTTTCAGACGAAAATCGCGCTCAAACCCTCGACTTTCTCACATTGGTTCGTTAGTTGGTTCATTTGGTCCCTGCTATACTCCTTTTGTCATTCTTTACCCACGAACCGTTGTATGGATGTGCACGGCGACGAAGAGCTTCTTCGACGGGCAAAGGCGGGTCCCGAGGGCATCGCAGCCGTGTACGACGCGTATGCCGACCGGGTCTATGGATTTTGCCTTAAGCGCTGCGGCCACCGCGAGACCGCAGAAGATTTAGTGTCGAAAACGTTTATTAAATTCTGTCAGCATGTTGCGTTGATTAATTGGCAGGGAGTCTCATTAGGGGCTTGGCTGTTTCGTGTCGCCTCCAACCTGATGATTGATCATTGGCGCAGTATGGCGGTGCGCATGGACGAATCGATCGATGATATCGATGACGAAGACGGTCCTGCGCGTGAGCTTCCCTCCAATCTTCCGGCGCCAGACGTTCATGCCGAACTTGCTCTTGAAAAAACAAAGTTGGTCGATGCGATAAAAACGCTCTCGCCACGTGATCAAGAAGTGTTGGACCTTCGATTCTTTGGTGAGTTAGAAGCGGCGGAGATTGCCTCGATCTTACAGATCAGTGCCAATCACGCCGCCGTTCTCGTCTATCGTGCGACGGCTCGTCTGACCCGCAAGTACAAGAAACTGTATGGAACATAACCCTCTTTCCTCCTCTCAAGATCCGGTGGAGCACATGCTCCAAGACGTTGGTCGTGAACCAACGGAGCTTCGACCGGAGATCAAGCGCTTGCATAAGCAGCAGCTCTTGTCGTTGGCGGAGCGTTTGCAGAAAGAGGCAAGTACGGCTGCCGCACCTGCTGATACGACGAATAATCCGTCTCAGCTCCCTCAACCTCCGCGCCAGAGCTGGTGGCATCAGGTGCGTTATGTGCTAGGCGGTGCCAGTGCTGGTTTTGCGGTGACGATGGCGGTTCTCATGTTGGTTGTGCGTGGTCCAGGTTCGGGGACGTTCGATTCGATCGATGCCTTCGGACGTGTGCTTGTACCTGCCGCGCACGCGCAAGACGCGTTTCAAATCTACACAGATACAGAGACGCCCAAGACGGCGGATTCTTCTGCGCTCATTTTGCGCTCAAAAGTTGCTCTTTCACCCGAGCAGGTTGAGCGTGTGTTGAAGGTTGATACCGGCCACATTCATGATGTTGAGAAGCTATCTTCGGATGCCTTCCGTGTTCGTATTGCCGCTGTGCCTTCAGATAAGATCGTGCGTGTAGCCTTGCCGGTCGCAATTCAAACCAGCACTTCAACCGATGAAACCATTCCGCGTGAGTATTCCTGGGCACTGCAAACGACGGATAAGCTCGAACTTGTGTCGAGTCTTCCAGCGAATAACGCTAATTACGTTCCGCTTGATACATCGCTTGAGCTTGTGATGAATGCGCAGGGTTTTTCAAATGTCACGACGAGTATCGAAATTTCGCCAGCAACGGAAGGCTATTTTCAGTTGAATGGTCGTCGCATTGTCTTTTTACCAACGAAGGCACTTCAGCCTTCCACTCTTTATACGATTCGTATCAAGCAGGGTCTGGCAGCCGATGGCTTGTCGCTTCCACAAGATCTCGCGCTGCAATTTCAGACAGGGGATGCTTCGCAAGACTCGACCAACGCTCCATGGATGCGCGTGACGAATGAGTTTCAAGAGGCCTATCTTGGCGATGCAATTTCCATTCAGGTATCACGTAGTCCTGGACTTGTTGCGAGTACATCGAAAATTGCGGTTACGGGATACCGTCTTACGGAAGATGAAGCGGTGCAATTTTTGCAGAAGCGTGTTCCTTACAGTGCTTCCTTTGGTTCAGCGGATAACTTTGGTCAATATACCCAATTCGCCAAGATAGAAGCGTTTCAGGCGGAACTCCCATTGTTCCGACCTTCTGAACGCGATAGTGAACTCGTGACGCTTCCCAAGCTCTCGGAGCAAGGCTGGTATATGGTGCGACTGACGTGTGGTGGCGTTGATGCCTGGACCTTTGTACAGGTTACGAATCTCGCTACCTATGTGGTGGCAGACAAAGATCAGCTGCTTGTGTGGGCGGTGAGTGCGGATACGCAGCAGTCGCTTGTCTCACTTCCGGTACGCTTGCAGGATGGGCCGGTCGTACAAACTGATAACGCCGGTCTCGCACGTCTTGCGACGCCTGAATTCTTGAAATCTACAACAACCCGTACGGAATCGGGCGTCGCTGTTATGCGTCTCGGTGACGCGAGTGGTCCCGTGCGCGCACTTGCCGTCGTTGGTCCAACCCTGGCTTCCGATATCTTTAATCGTGGAGCCCCGGCGCATGAACAGACTTGGGGCTATCTCTATCCAGATCGTCCGCTCTACCATCCGACCGATGAAATGCACGTCGCTGGAATTATTCAGGATCGAGACGGAAAAACCGCGTTGCGACAGGCTGAGTTGCGGCTTACCAAGGGTTCATATATTGAGGATCTGACGAACGGCCAGAATCGTATTTATGCGTCAGCGCCGCTCTCGCTTGATGCCGCCGGTCGTTATGAAGCGACGCTTGCTTGGACGAATGTGTCACCAGGGTATTATCAACTAGACTTGCTTCGAGATGGTGAGCTTGTGATGTCTCGTTGGGTTGAAGTGCGGCAGCTTGCCAAGCCGACCTATTACTTGGATGTCGCATTATCGGCAGAGCGTTTGCTAGCGGGTCAGGAATTCCAGGCACGTTTACAAGCGACATTCTTTAACGGCGCGGCAGTGCCGAAGGCACGTTTGCGCGTTCATGTGTCTCAAGGGGATACGGTGATTCCAGATCAAGAAGTGACACTTGATGATCAAGGTCGCTTCACGCTGCCGTTGAAAGCGCTCCCGGTGACATGCGGTCAGCGCTTTGCGGACACCTGTCGCAATACAGAACAGCTCACGCTAATGGTCTATCCTGTGGGCGGAGAAGAGGCACAGGTACTCGGTTCAGCTATGGCGGATGTGGCTGGTTCAGACCTCGACATTCGAGGTGATGTAACAGAAACGGACGGTCGGGCGGAGCTATCATTCCAAAGTTATCATCGTGACTTGAATAAGCCTTTTCATGAGACTGGATTAATCTGGTCTGGTCGTACGCTCCGAGGTCAGATCGTGGGTATTCGCTACGAGCGCATTCAGGATGGCGTCTGGTATGACGCGATCGAAAAGCGAGTGGTACCGTACTATCGCTACGAACGTCGACAGGATCCCCCAGTGGAGTTCACGGTTCAGACCGATGTGAATGGCAAGGCAAGTCATACATTTGTGCTTCAGTCAGATCGTGATTTCTACGAAGTGGCGGTGCAGGGCGAAGATGTAACGGGCCGTTTCTCTCGATTCACGACGTCCGCAGCTCGTGGTTGGTATCTCCCAGAGAATCGAGAAGCGTCTCCGCGTTTAACGCTGGAAGGAAAAGGTGAGAACCGAGATGTGCATGTGGGGGAGATTCTGAAACCAACGCTTAATCTTGGAACGTCTCCCTATGATGCGACGAAAGGGCCAGGAGTGTTGTTCCTAATGTTATCTCGTGGCATTCAGCAGGTGACTCGCACCTCTTCTGCATCCTGGGAGACGACGTTTACAGACTCGTTGGTACCGAACGCCACGCTTCGAGGAGTCACATTCCATAACCGCCGCTTTCAGACGTCTGACGTGGTGGTGTTTCTTGAGAAAGAAACCAAAGAACTGGATGTGAGTGTCACGACTGACCAGTTAATCTATCGTCCGGGTCAAAAGATGACTGTGCGTTTTCAAGTGAAGCCTAAACAGGGGCAAGCGACCCTCGCAGACACTAAAATCGCGTATGCGATTGTTGACGAGGCGCTTCTGTCTGTTTGGGGGGTGTATGAAGAAGATCCACTTCTTTGGTTGCATAACTATGTGACTGATGGTGTGCTCTTCCGTCGCGCGTCTCATCAGGGTGACTTGCTCGCGACCGATGGGGGAGGAGAAAAGGGCGGTGGCGGTGGTGGGTTTGGAGATGGGCCGGGTGGAGTGCGACGGTTGTTTAAAGATACGGCTGCGCACGGAATTGTAATGGTTGATAGTCAAGGGATAGCGACGGCTGAAGTAATATTGCCGGATAACCTCACCTCATGGCGTATCACGGCCGTGGCTTTGGGGAGCGATCTTCGTGCCGGTGTTGGTGTGCAGAGCGTCAAAGCTTCTAAAGATATATTTGTGGATGCGGTGGTGCCGGCGCGGGCTCTAACAAGCGATCAAGTTATTCTGAAATTACGCGCTTTTGGTACCGGTTTGAAAACGGATCGTCCAGTGACCTTCATGCTTAATGCTCCATCGCTCGGACTCAAGAACTATACGGCTTCTGGAACCGCAGAAACGCCGGTATATATCGCATTGCCCAAGCTTATTTCAGGAACGCATGCTATGACGGTTGGGGTTCAACAAGATGAGTTCACAGATCGCGTGGAGCGCACGATGGAAGTGGTCGCAACTCGTCTTGAGCGTAGTGAGATCGTGATGCTTGAGTCAGCCGCGGGTACGCGTTTGTCGACCGCCGATCAAAGCACGATCGAGCTTGTTGTGGCTTCGCAGGGTCGATCATCTCTTTATCCGGCGGTGCGCACCTTGGCGGAATCAGCTTCACTCCGTTCAGATGCACGTGTCGCAGCGTTCGTTGCGCGTGAACTTCTCAAAACAGCCTACAATCAAACATTCGCACCCGACGATGCCACACTTCTCGATATTCAAACCGCAGAGGAGGGGGGTATCCATCTGCTCCCGTATGGCTCCTCAGACACCGCACTCTCGATGCAGGTTGCGCTCACGAAGCCAGAAGTCGTGGATGCCTGGCAGTTGCGCTCTTCTTTAGCTACCAAGCTAGTACATGGGGCGAGCCGTTTGGAGCGCTTGCAGGCGATGGCTGGCTTAGCGGCTTTGCGTGCGCCAGTCGTGCTCGATTTGCAGCAAGCGGCTGCGTTAACCGACCGAACCTCACAAGAAACGATCACCGTTATTGAGGGCTTAGTTGCAGCGGGGGACGTTGAACGTGCGGGGCAGCTTATGCGTGAGGTGCTGATTTCTTCGACGTATCGTGATGGTGAGCGTTTTCTCAAGATTGGATCCGAATCTTCTCCAGAAACCTATGAAGCAACCGCTGAATTAGCAACGCTCGCTGAGCGACTTGTGCTGCCAGAGGCGCCGCAGTTAGCACGGTTTGTGGATCATCACTGGAGTGCAGAGGCATTTCCCGTATTGGCAAAGGCACGTTTCCTTACCTATCGGTTGCAGCATCTGCCAACAGAAGACGGATCGCTCACCTGGACAGATGGTGCTCGTACCGAAACGGTCGACCTAAAAACAACTCCACTTCACACCATCGTACTTTCCCCAGATCAGGTCGCGAAATTTCAAGTGGTGGCTGTATCCGGTCCTGTGCATCTGTCGTATGCCCGTCTTGTTTCAGGTCTCCCTGCAAAGCATCCTACACTATCTCTTACGCGTCGCTATGATGCCGGAAAACCGCTCGATCAACTGACGGAAGGGGATGAGTTAACCGTATCGTTTACAGCTTCCTTTGCCAGCTCATCGCTTGATGGTTGTGCGCGCATTCAGGACGATCTTCCAGCAAATGTTTTGCCGTTGGCCACGACTCAATTCAGAGGCAATGTGCCTGTATTCTTCCAGGGTGATCAGGTGTCTTTCTTGGCCTGCAAAGGCGATACAGAGGTCCCAGAGCTGAGCTATCGTGCCAAAGTGATGGCTCGTGGCAGTTTTCGCGCAGAGCCAGCAGTGATGCAACATCTCGATACCCCGTCCGTGGCTACCTATTCCACAGAGCAGATACTCATTGTTCGTTAGTTGCCTTCAGACGGTCGTTTGTTGCACTCGATGTCTATGAAGCTCGTCCAGAAGCTCCATGAGCTTGGTCTGTCCGATAATGAAGCGCTGGTTTATCTCAGATTGGTAAAAAAATGGCGCTTCAATGGCCGGTACGATCGTCCGGGAGAAAAACCTTGTTACATCGTCATCAGCCAGCTATTGAGGCGCGCACCCTGATCGGTCGTGATGGATTTCTGGCGAACTTGTACGAAATGCTCACTTTGGCTGAAAAGAGTGAATCGCGTGAGCAGGGTATGATCGGTGGGGTGGGCTACATGAGTCGAATCCGTTTGAATTGTGGCGATGAGTATGTGCCGTATGTGGAATTATATCAGCGAGAATTCGTTATTCACCCGAATAATCAGTTGCGTGTATTGGAATACGGTCTGAGAAGTCCCAGTTTGAAGCGAATCATCGACAATATGATCGCGATTTAGGTGTATTAGTCAGAGGTTTTAATTCTACAAATACGTCACAAGAAAATGGCTACGGACTACAAAGAAACATTTAATGCTCTCTGAAAAAAGGCGAAGGCGGTGTAGTTTTGGAGGCGTAGGAGGACAGCATGTTATCATGTGGAGTATCTATGGATTTTTCTCGAAAAGTTGGGCCACCAAACGTTCCACCTCCTCCTCCCTCTCCAGCGGAGATGGAGCGCGCTCGTCAGAAGCGCCAGATATTGGAGCAATTTGCCCAAAAAATACATCTCACGAATCCGCAGCCGTTTCTCAAGATTTTGGCGAGCGGTAAAGTTGATGAAAACGTCTTGAAGAGTGCAGAGGTCCATACCGCGGCAGTTCATGCCTGCGAGGAATTAGGTGAACTCATCGAACGCGGCGGCGTTCTTCCATCAAAGGGGTCTATCTTTGGAACGATCATGCAGTTCCGGGCGGTGTTTGATCTGAAAGAAGTGCGTTTTAATAAAGCGCAGATTTTGCGGGAGTTTGCGAACCAAAC
>CAZENZ010000002.1:0-35262 GCA_964513705.1 uncultured Gammaproteobacteria bacterium | reverse complement strand
TTTTGTTTGCCTTGATAGGCGGCGGTGAGTTCGGGGAGGGCGTTTTGAATCTCTTCCGTGAAACGTTTCGCGACGTCTAAGAGATGCTCAGGTGATTCTGGGACATAGAGGGTTCGTTGACCTTTTTTGGTTTGTGAAACCAAACCTTTTTCCAGAAGTTCTGGAAGATGGTGATAGATCGCTGGTCGATGTTGTTTCGTGGCGTGTGCGATATCAGAAACGGTACCTTGGCCGATGGAAAGGAGAGCGAGATAGATTTCAGAAGCCTGGGTATGCAGACCAAGCTTTTCCAATAGAGCGACGTTTTTCATAAAGTGTATGAAAATAAGTACACAAATAATTGTAAAATAAATAGCCATATTAAGGCAAATAACGTCATATTAACCGCCATCTACTTCAAATACGTCTCAAAATATAAACACTAAATAAATAACGTTTTATTCTGTTCGTGTAGTCGGACCTTTTACAACAGGAGACAGACACATGGCACTTCCGTATCAGTTCATCATCGTTCGTCACGCCGAGTCTGAGGGGAATGTCGCAGAAGCGGCGTCCCGCAACGGAGACCACTCTCATTACACGGTGGAGTTTCGCAACCGCCACAATTCACAGTATCGCCTGACCGAGCGTGGCGTGGGTCAGGCCAAGGCGGCTGGAGAGTGGCTACGCCGAAATAACCTCGACCAGGTCGATCAGGCCTTCGTCTCGGAATACATTCGGGCACTCGAAACGGCCGCTCACCTGGGTCTCTGCCTGCGCTGGCGGACGAATGATGCGCTTCACGAGCGTGACTCGGGGCTCATGGCGCTCCTGCCTCAGAACGAGCGCGAAGGACGTTTCGCGGATCACCTGCGTCACGGTATTGTCAGTCCGTACTTCGGTCGCCCGCCGGAAGGCGAGTCGCTCGCTGCGGTTCGGGTACGCCTGCATGCTGGGTTCCTCCCGGTGCTCGCCGAGGGGTCTGCAGAGCGTCGGGTCCTCGCGGTCAGTCACGGCCGCACCATCCGCATGCTGCGTGGCATCATCGAACATATCCCGTTCTGGGAGTTCGAGGCGATGGAGCGTGCGCATCACCCCGAGGATTCGATCACGAACGGGCACATCTTTCACTACACGCGGGTAAATCCCGAAGACGCGAGCGACATCTCGACGGACTTCGATTGGGTACGCTCGATCTGTCCGTGGGACGAGGCACGCACCAACTCCACCTGGCGTCGCATCAAGCGCGCGAGCTTCACGGGTGAAGAACTGCTCGCGGTCGTCGAACGCTTCCCGCGCCACGTGTCTTGAACTCCTACCTCGCGCCGTACCTCCACCCGACAAGTGTTGTCGGATCTTGGGGATACGGCTGCACTTGTTTGGCTAGGGAGTCACTTATTTTAATGCGTGTAAAACGACGAACGCACTCCAGGCGCGCCACGAGATGTGTGTCGTCGCCCGCGGAGTGCGCGAGGTTCAGCGTCACGTTGCGCGACGCGCTTGTTGTTCGAGATGGGTCACGAGCAGCTTCCAGGTGTGAGTGCTCTCGCGTCCCCAGAAGATGCCGCGATGGACGCCCTCCAGACAGTGCCGCAGCACCATCTCGAGTGGCATGAAGCGTCGTCCCAGGATCTGTTCCGCATCCTCTGGTCGAGCGAGTCGCGGTTTTGCCTTTGGATCGACTTCGATGAACGCCTGGTAGACGTTTCCGCGTGCCATGCCGAGTGACGCGAGCGGGTGGCGCATGACAGTGATCGAGCGAATCGGCAGATGACCGAACTCTTCCTCGATCTCTCGACGGGCAGTAGCGCGCAGCACGGCCAGTGACGGGATGTCCGTCAGGTAGTCGTGATCTGCGTCGTCTTCGATCAGGCCGCCTGGCGGTTCTGCGCAGTCCACGAATCCATCCGCGTCGGCGAGTGCGCGCAGGCCGGGGATCATGCCGATGTGGCGCTTCATGATCACCACACCGACTTCGACGCGCTTCTTGCGTACGCGGTAGATCGCCGCGGTTACAGACGGACGTGCGATGCCGACGACGGTGTCATACAACGCGTGTCCGTCCTCTCGCGTGACGACGACGCTCTCGGCACGTGCGATCGAAGAGCGCACGTGCAGATGCGTGCCAAACGGCAGGGTGATCTCCTCAGTTCCGGTGAAGAGGTCGACGGGGAACGGCATGTTAGCCGGTGGGCGAATGGCGAACGCCCAGTGGCTCGGTCGCTCTGCCAGATGAGCTGGCGGCACCGCCGCGTGCATAGGTCGAATCTTGTGTCCCATCCGGTGGTTCCTTTTCATTTCATAAGGGGCCAAACAGCATCTTACTTTTGTCCATGGATGGTTGATTTGTCAATAAAATAGATTACTTTAACTTCAAAACAACGATCATGACCGCGCCAATATCGGATGGCATAGATGAGGGTCGAAAGAGCTGAACCTGTGGCAGTTTTGGGAGCTGTCGGCGGAGCATGGTTTGAAGCGTATCTGTTCCTTTGCCGTGGAGGATGCGTATCGCGGGCGTTCCCATCTTGATGTGATCACGCAGAAAATCCTTTACGCGAAACAACGCCTCTGTTTGAGACAAGCCATGAAGATCAATCTGCGGTGCATCACCCAATTCCGCCAGAATGAAGGCGCTGTCTTGTGAACTTCGAGGTTCGTCCGGCATAGTGGGGAGGTATGTCATTCAATATCTTGCTCTTAGTAGGGAGTGGAAGGCAAAAGTCGCATACGTTTGCACTTGGACAAGCGATTGCAGGGGCTTTGCGTACCAAAGGAGCTACAACCGTGCTTGTGGAATTAGCGGCGCTTGATCTTCCGTTTGCAGATCCTGCTTATCACCGTGATCCGATCCAGAATCCGGATGTAAACGTGCAGCGGCTCGTGCAACAAGCGACAGAAGCTGATGCGATCGTGTTCCTCGCCCCGATCTATCACAATTCCTACACAGGTCGTTTGAAAAATGCGCTCGATCATCTCGCGATCAAACAGTTCACCGGGAAAGCGGTTGGTCTCGCGAGTCACGGCGGAAATCGCACCACACAGGCGGTAGATCACTTACGAATCGTGGCACGCGGTCTGAACGCCATCGCGATTCCAACGCAAGTCTGTACGCAGGATTCGGATTACACGGAATCGGATCAGAACTTTGTGTTAAGTGATTCGAGCATGCTGGAGCGGGTTGAGCGGTTTGCGGAGGAATTGGTGCGATTAGGAGCGGCACTCAAGTCGGTTCGAGTTGCCTGAATGTAGTCTGGTCGTATGCCATCCTCTAAGCGAGCCATTTTGTTCCGTTTTCATAAGGAGTTTGAAATCTGCAAGAACCATCTTGAGATTTTGCGGGCTTACAATCAAGGTGTTCCGATTTATGGACTCTATGGCGGCACACAGGAAGATGAAGCAGCCGCGCGCAAGCTTCCACTCGACAGCTTTTTCATGATCCAACTGGAAGATCCTTACTGGAAATGGTTGCACGGAGATCTTGCTATTCGTTGGTGGTTCAAAGAAATGGGTCATGCCTTCGACTTTGACATGCTCCACGTCATTGAATGGGACATGGTGTTGTTTGAGTCGATTGAAGAACACTACGGTCATATTACGGACGGTGTTGCGATCACGGGACGTAGACCCATGAAAGAAGTGTTTGATACGTGGTACTGGGTAGCGCAGAAACGAGGCCGCGCAGAATGGGAAGAGCTGCTCGAGCGTGTAAAAAAGAAGTATGTGTATCGGAAGCGTCCTTGGTGTGGGATTTTTGGTGGGGTGATTTTGTCGCGTGTGTTTATTGAGCGCTACGCTAAAGAAGAAGACCTGTGGAGTTTCTGCAATGACGAAGTGCGTGTGCCTTTATATGCACAGGCGTACGGATTACCCGTTCATGACACGGGACTCGGCGGTCATTGGTTTAGTACCGATAGTCGCAAGTTCACTAAGGCGCAAATTGAGAAAGCTTATGTCGGCGGTCGAACAGCCTTTCATCCGGTTCGCATGATGCTGGATTTGGAGAGGTTGTTAGAGATTCGATCAGAGGTGAGACGATCGTGATTGATGGGGGATACGGGAATGTGGACTCAATTATGCTCCAAGAATCCAAGCGGACAACATAGTCTGCTACACTACGGGCATTGCATATCGCTGTGTTCGTATGTCTGCTCCTTTACCTTCACTAAAGTCGCGACATTGGTTTATCGCAAGCCTTCCGCTCTGGATCTTCATCGTGCTTTTTAAAGTGGGAGGGGTTTTGTCATTTTCGGCACTCCCGATTTTGGGTGAGCAAGTCATGCCAATTTGGTTGGTGGGCGTATTGATTGGCGGAGAGTCTTTGGTTCAGTTGCTGCTGGACGTTCCAGCAGGTTTTCTCCTCGATCGCTTCGGGTATAAGCGGCTGTTGTGTCTTACGAGTTTGTTTATTGTTGCCATGGGCAGTGTGCTCTGGTTTTTTGGCCTGTCACAGTGGACCTATGTTGTTATGATTTTATTAGGCGGGTTTGGGTGGTTGTTTTTCGGACCAGGTGTTGATGCATATGCATTGTCTGTGGCGCCACGAGCGCAGACGGGGCGTTATATGGGCATGCGTCGTGCCTCGAACTCACTCGGCGCTACGATTGGGACGGTGCTTTTAACGCTTCTTCTACTTCAGCCGACCAGTATTATGGGGATGGCAATCGCTTTACCGGCTTTGTGTGCGGCGATCGTCGTGTTGTTCCTCAGACGGGAAAAGACATCCGTTCACGCTGAGATAAAAATAGAAACGCAGCACTACTACATTCGTCGAACCTTCCTAAAAGAAACGATTTTGGCGATCAAGAAGTTGAATCCAGCCAGTGGGATGTTGGCGCTATCTGGTTTTGCATCCGCTACATTCTATGCGGTCGTCTGGTTTGTGCTACCACTATTTCTGAAGGATTTAGCACACCCGGGTGTGCTCCAGTTTGGTCTCACGATTTTTGATGTCACAGTTATCTTGTGTGGAGGATTGATCGGAAAGTTGGCGGATAGTCGAAACAAGCGTCTGTATGTGTTCTTGGGACTGTTGGTGTTTGCAACGTTCGGAATGCTGACGGGGTTCTCTCTGAACGGCTGGTTCCTGGTGTTTGGATTCATGGCCTCTGTGGGTGATGAATTGTCGTGTGTATCCTTGTGGGCATGGATGAATCATCTGAACCGTGATCATGCGCATGACGGGCTGATCGCATCAGTGATCAGTTTCTTTCAAGATGTCGGTTGGGTGATTGGTCCGGTTCTTGCGGGGTTTGCCTATTCCAAGATTGGTGCCTCTTATACCATGTTGGTTGGTTCGAGCTTTGTGTTCTTGAGTTGGATGGTAAGTGCGATTGTGTTGCGACGGAATATCACTTCGGTCTTTCATTCGTCTTTACCGGCTTCGCTGAAGCCGCATCGATACGCGCACAAAGACTAGCGTCTGTGTTAGGGGGGGGTGTTTTAAGTGCAGAAACCCCCACCGGTTGGTGGGGGTTTCTGTCTCTCAGAAGCTCGATCATTTAGATCAAGCGGTCAGTCGAGGCGAGGATCGCTCCGCAAGTCGTGGTCACGGTGTCAGCGTGACAAACGTCGCGTGTGCGTCTCGTTCTCTGGAGTGATGGGGAGGTGCGATTGGCGCGGTCGCGCCTAGGTGGGTCAGTTCATGTTCTGGTCGAGACAGAAGGGCTCGCCCGGCGCGTAGTTGACCTGGCCGGCAGCCAGGGCCTCCGACACGATCCGTCGGGTCTGCGTGAGGTAGCGGTCGTCGTCCTCGATGCGCTGGCCCTGCTTGAGGGCCGCTCGCCAGATCATCTCGCCCTGCGTGCGGCTCCGCACGAAGCCCGTGCGCTCGATCATCTCGCGCATCTCGCGCACCGCCATCTGCGGCAGTCCGAGCCGGTAGCTCGCGGCGCGCAGGACGGCGTCGAGCTCCTCGAGGCTCTCGAACTGCCGGTAGCAGTCCTGGAGCAGGCCCCAGACGAGCGGCCGCTCGTCGCGACCCTCTCGGAGCGTGATGACGCCGATTCGGCCTCCGGGCTGGCTCGAGCGCAGCCCTGACTTGAGGCCGAGGGTCCCGCAGCGCGTGTTCGTAGTGTCCCCGTGTTGCATGGTGCTTTGATCACTCTCTCCGCCCTAGTGAAAGCTCGCGAAGTACCTTCGTCAGAGATCAAGAGGGGGAATAAACGGATGAGACATCATCCGCACGTTTCCCCTCTCCACCTAAGAAGGCAAAGTATTAAAAAAGCGTGACTGGGAACTGTACCAAAAAAATCGCTTTTGTCAACTCTCATCGCGCACAACATGGACTGGGAATCGTGAGTTTGAAAACAGCCTCGAACGCACATGAGTAGTTCGGGGCTGTTTTGTTGATCCGCCTGAATCTGGAAATTGGTTTCGTACTCGTAGATGGCGCGCTCTTTTGTGAAATCGTGATTCTTGATCCAATGAAGATCCGTACGTTTCATAGGATGGGCTGTATAATACTTTCTAGGAAAACAACACAACCCCCGAAAGGGTTGTGTGAGAGCTAGCGGATATAGCTCAGTGGATTTTTGCGGGCCCCGTTCACGTAGACCTCATAGTGGAGGTGGGTTCCTGTTGAACGGCCAGTGGTTCCAACCATGGCGATGACTTCTCCGCGTTTCACGGTATCACCGGCCTTCACAAATAGTTTCGAAGCGTGCGCGTAGCGTGTTTTCATGCCGTTTTGGTGGTTGATGACGATTTGGAGACCATATCCACCATTGTTCCAGCCGGCTGTTTCGACGACTCCTGCTTCAGAGGCGTAAATGGCGTTGGCGTAGTCACCGTCCAAGTCGACACCTGTGTGAGCCCAGCCATAGTACTGGTTGATGACATGGAGGTCCGTTGGCCAGAGAAGTTTGGTGACCTTCTTCACGGCTGTTTCGGTCTGATCTTCCGGCTTGGCGCGCGTATCTGTTTCACTGTTACGAAGTTCTTGGTAGACATCAACCGCTTTGTTTTTGATACGTGAGAGAGGGATGTCGGCGCGGACTTCCCCTTGAGCGGTTGTGACGCGTACGGGTGCTTTCGTCGCAGTTGGTTTTGTTGTTACCGGAGCTGTTGTCGCGACACTGCTGATAGGGGTTGCGCCTGGGACTAAGATTTCCTGACCGAGTGTCAGTGTGTTTGTCCCTGGGTTCACTTGGGTGATGGAAGAAACTTCCACGCCATATTTCTTCGCGATCTGTCCGATTGTTTCACCGCGCTTCACGACGTGCAAGACGCCGGAGGTGGCTGGAATGCGGAGCTTATCGCCCGGAGTAATAGCGGCGTTGCGGTTCAGGTTATTTGCCCAGATAATCGTTCCAACGTTGACTCCAAAGCGACGAGCGATCGTTGCGACCGTATCGCCAGATTGAACGGTGTAGGTTTCTGTTCCACTGCGTGGCGCAACGACGATGGCAGGTGTGTTTGGTTCTGTAACCTCTGGTTCAACTGGTTCATCCGAGTGGGGCATGAGCGCCACCGTTCCTGGAATCGTGAGGTCCGCCAAGGTGTTTGGTTCGTAGTCAAAGTCGATGTCGGGCAACGCTTGGAGTGTATCGGCTCCGAGGTAGCGTGTGTGACCTGGTGCAGACTCGACGTATAAGGTCTCTTCGATGCTTTCGTCTTGACCCTGGGTCACGAGCGTATACAGCAAGCTGTTTTGCCCAGCATTGGAGGCTGAAGCCGGTTGAGTCATGAGCTGTGAACCGATCGTGGCCAAGGACACAACCAACAAAGCTGCGTGAAAAATGTAGCGGTTGGTAAACAAAAAGAAGAACAGGCCGCGTGCAGACACCACAACGCGTTCCAGGCGGATGTTCAACAAAACGATCAAACTATAGATCGGGAAGAATGCGAATCGGAAAAATCCACGTCCAATGGCACGGAGGACGAGGCCAAGCACGCGTGCCAGGGGTGAAATGTGCTTCCACACGAACTGAAGCCCTCGGATGATCGAGAGGAGAAGACTAGCCAGGACAATTTGTAGACGATGTTTGGTAGGAATAGAGACCTCTAGAAATCAGCCGATCGCGTGCCCATCAAAAGCAGCCAGGACAGGGCACAAGCGACGGTGATTGTTTAAGGAAAGCGCCTCAAGCCAAAATCAACATGAAGTGGACATAGGATACGCTTTTTGGGGTGTTTCGTCAATGGATGAATCACATTTTTAGCCTTATTTTAGCCAAATATTAAACCTAGCTGAGGCCTAGTGAACGGTATTGAACTGCCTCCGCAACATGCTCTGGCTGAATGAGCGAAATTCCTGCCAAATCAGCGATGGTTTGCGAGACTTTTAGCAGGCGGAAGTAAGATCGAGCAGATAAACGAAAGCGTTGAATGGCTTGTTTGAGAACCTGCTGTGCGGAATGGTTTGGCTCGAAGAGCCGGGTAACGTGTTCGACGGTTGCTTGGGCATTGGTGGTGAGCCCGGTGTGCGCCAGTCGGGTGAGCTGACGATCGCGGGCTAGTTGAACACGTTCGCGGATAATCGCGCTGGATTCTCCTTGCGGGAGCTGGGTAAGGGCGTCTGTTTCAACGCGTGGAACCTCAATATGTAGGTCGATGCGATCATAGAGCGGCCCGCTGATCCGTTGTCGATAGGAATCGTATTGAAGTTGATTGCAGGTGCAGGTTCGTTCCTTGTCCGAACGATAGCCACACGGACAGGGATTCATCGCGGCCAGGAGTGAGAACCGTGCTGGATAACGCACGCAGCTTTGGGCGCGACTAATATTAATGCAACCGTCTTCGATAGGTTGTCGTAAGCATTCCAGTGTAGTGCGTGGAAACTCTGGGAGCTCATCGAGGAACAGGACGCCGTGGTGGGCGAGTGAGACTTCGCCTGGACGTGGAATTGGACCTCCGCCAACGAGAGCGATCATGCTCGATGTGTGATGTGGCGAACGAAATGGACGGGTAGAGATCACGCTTTGCGCGGGTAACACCCCAGCGACGGAATGAATGCGTGTTGTTTCAAGCCGCTCATCTTCTGTCATGGCGGGTAGGATCGAATTGAATGCTCGTGCGAGCAACGTTTTGCCAGAACCAGGTGGACCTTGCATGAGCAGGTTGTGTCCGCCCGCTGCTGCGATCTCGAGAACACGTCGGGTTTGTTCTTGTCCGCGAATGATCGAGAAGTCTACGGGAAACGCAGCGGTTGGATGTGTGGCGGATGCGGAGTTATAAGGGACTTTTTCAAGAGCGCCCTCACCAAGCAGCGCACGATGCACCTCGTTCAACGAACGAGCGCGAAGCACTCGCAAGCCTTTGATCAGCGCTGCTTCTTCAGCATTTTCTCGCGGAACGATCAGCTCTTCGATGCCCATATCTTTTGCAAGGAGAGCGATCGAGATCATGCCCTGAATGGGGCGAAGCGTTCCATCCAGTGCAAGTTCACCTACGAACAACTGTGACCGTGTCTTTAAGGTAAGTTGGCCATCAGCTGCTAAAATTGCCAACGCGATTGGAAGGTCAAAGCCTGAACCGATCTTCCTTACATGGGCCGGTGCCAAGTTTACTGTGACACGTGTGCGTGGAAACAAAGCGCGACTATTTTTTACGGCGCTGCGGATACGTTCTTTCGCTTCTTGGATAGCGGTGTCAGGGAGACCGACAATAAAAAAGTTCGGGAGACCGGACGAGATATCTGCTTCAACCTCAATCAGAGAAGCTTCGAGTCCAAGGATCGAGGCGGTTGTCACGCGTGAGGGCATACTCTATACCCCGTTCCATGGTTTTTACACCTTGTCTAGTGGCTGTGTTGTACGTGTTTGTGACCACGAGATGCCAACGAGACCGATAATCACGCCAAGATCCGCGATATTAATGGCTGAGCGGTGCCAGAGGAGTAACCAATCACGCACGTAATTTAGAAACAGACGATCGAAGCCGTTTCCGAGTGCGCCGCCGAGTAAAACGCCTAAGAAGAGGGAGGGTAAAAGTTGTTGGTGCGTAGACGCTCGTACGATCGCGACCAGAATACCTACGCAAGCAACCAGTGTAACTCCTAAAATCACCCATTGAGGGAGAGGGATGTTGAAAGCGATTCCAAAATTCTCGTGTCGCACTGACTGAACCCAGCCATTCAAAAAGGAAAATGTTGGACGGTGGTCGGTTGCATCAATGCCGAAGAAGACGTTTTTACAGACTTGATCGACCCAGAATACACCAACGCATCCGACGATCGCGGTGAGCGGTCCTCGAACAGAGTTCAGCATGGATGTGCAGTACGTGAACTTACAACTCCTGCGTCAACAACTTCTTGCAGCTCACGCACGATGAGGAGTGTGGGCGGGCTTCTAAGCGTTTCAAATCGATATCTTTGCCGCAGTATTTACAGGTTCCGTATGTGCCTTTAGTAATAGCTTCAAGAGCTTTCACGACGTCACGAAGCTGTGTTTCAAGTTCACCGACCAACGAAAGCCCATCAGCGTAGGTAGAAATTTCTTCGGCGTTGTCATCTTCAGAGTTGCCACCAGCTTCTGGGTAGACGACGTTGAATGATGCGCTGTTCTTTGAGTCTTTTTCGGCGACGGCGGCCAAATCAGCTTCGAGCGAGACTTTCATCTGTTCGAGCTTTTCTTTGAGTTGAGCGACGAGGTCTTGGCTGAGCATAGGTTTGGAATATCCTACTATAAAAGAGAGGAGCAGTAAAACGGCATAGAAAAGCGAAAACTGAAGAGAGCCGCGGCCAAAGCTCCCTTCGTTGTGAAACGAATCGGGGATGGTCGCGGCTCTGACGCCGTAACGTGTGGACCGTGAGGTCCGATGTTGAATCGTGAGATGTCTCATACGCCAGTGAAGGCATTGTGCGAACGCACTGCTCCTGGGGAGGAGTACCTAGCTTCTGTGACCGAAGGGCCACGGAAGGGTTGCGCTCAAGCACGAGAGAAACCTCGAACGAGACAGACATGCGACACGCAAAGCGTGAGAAGCAGCCTTATAGACCGGACCTCCGGAAGCTATGCGATCCCGTGAAGGGACTCTGCCGAACGCGGTGAGGCGTCGAAGCAGTGCATGCGTTCCTAAAAGGTTTAGGGTCTATTTTTAGTCTTGCGGAACAGCCGCGTGAGACGAAGGGGCGATGAAGCCCGATGTCGGCACGGAGGCCGAACAAGAGGTCTAGTCCAGGCGATCGGACAACCTCGATGCCCCTTGGGAGGGCAGAGCTTGTCCAGTCAAACCGACTGCTTTGAAAAGAGCGACTACGCTTGGCAAACGTTGTCGTACTCGGCGCTGATCTCCATGGTTGAAGACCACTGCCGAGTACAACGGACGACTGCAAGCGAAGGGGCGAAAGAAGCGAACAAAAAGAACCAACAAATGGCGAACAATGTGCAGTACCCACGAAAGAACGTCAAAAGAACAACAAAAGAACGTAATCCGACCACGAACAGACCAACACGCACACAAAAGAAAACGGTCTTGAATTGTGAGACGATCAAAGGGATCGTAAAAGGTACACGTGGAAAGAACGGACCGTCCCGAATGGAGAGACCACTCAAGAGACATTCCTAGTATAACGCCGTCTGTTTTCGCCTCCAAGTGGCAGTGTGGATAATCGTAGTTCTGACCTCAATGTAGAGAAGAAAGCTATTGTGTACAACCTGTGATTAACATTTACGATTCACGACAGATATGGAGCTGCGTTCCGTTGCGCCAAATTTGGAGGCCGTTTGGAGGTATCCAGACGTTCATGTCGGATTCTTTTGGAAGGAGCCGTCGCAAGATGTTGGATGAGAATCGAGCGATCCAAGTTCCGTGACCGCAGATCGCTGCCTTATCGAACGACTCACTTGTAGATGTGGTAGCCCGCCATTCAAAACTGGTGGACGGGGCAATTACAGTCGAGTTCGATTCGCTCTTAGATGTATCCACGACTTCCTCTGTGCCTAATGTTCCATCGGGTAGGGTAAATACGCGCCTTTTTTGTGTTTGATTAAGGTGTGCGATGAGCGCTCGCTGTGCGTTTGAGGCGAGCGGTTCCTGAAAAATGAGTCGCACAGTCTCTAGGTTTGTGCTACTTGCGAAGGACGCTTCGAGTGTGGCGAGCGGTTGTTCGAGCGACATGAGGGTTGTTTGAATCGGATGGAGAGGAAGTTCGGCCAGCAGTTCATCCACGTAGGCGCGATCGCCTAATGCGGCTACATGAAGACTGAGGTCCGCCTGATGTGGGACTTCATCGGTAATCGGATGCGCTTCCTTTGAAGATTCTTGAGACGAGAGAGGTATGCCTGCGTCGGTAAGAGCGAGCGTTTCGTCATCGAGATAAAAGGCGATTCGATTTCCAGAGGAGGCGTGTGAAAAAATGCTCGCTGGATCCAGCCGGCCCTGCAGAGCTCCGGTGCTGAAGATATGATGAATGAGCGTAGAACGATACCGAGTTTCACCTTGCTTGAAGGATGAATCGTTCAGCAGCGCACCGGATTGGCGTACAAGTAGCCTCGTTTGGATATCTGTATTGGTTGGTGGAATGGCCCAGCGCGGTCCAAGCGTATAGGCGCGCGTTTCGCGTTGTCCCGATGTCGGATCTGTTGTGTAGCTAAGGCCAAACAGTACGGGCCAGCGACTCTGGGTGCTGAGGGCCTGTTGCCAACGTGCTGGAAGTGTTGAGATTTGTTTTTGTGTAAGGAGTGCGTTTGCGTGGTGTGGCGAGATCGTTGCAAAGAAAAAAGTCTGTTCTGGAAGGAAAAACTGGGCAGAAAGTGAGAGGATGAAGGTGGCCAAGAGGAGTATCGCCACGGCAACACCCCCCAGAGCTATTTTCCAAGGCCCAGAAATACGCGGTCCACTTGTTCCCATGGCCAACAAAGGGCTCACCGCTGGGACGGGGGCCTCGAAGCTCGTTTGTTCTTCTAACATTGGGCCATCTTGCACTGGCATACCCTATCGGGTTTTTTTAGATTCTTCCAGCGGAGAATTCCATTCTCTTGTCGATTGAAGGATGGTTTCTGATCTTAGAAAAGCGAAGAGCGCACCCGCGAGGTCGGCGAGAGCGTCTGTCCGTCGAGCCTAACGGGTGTGCTCTCGTGTTGTTTTGTGCCGTCGCTTGTGGAGCGGCTACGGGTTCGTCGTGAGCTCTTCAGAGAACCGCTTGGGCTCGTTTGTCACCGGCAGTTCACCGAGTACTTCGCTTGCAAGTGTCGACGTTCTGGACCGGGTAGAGAGGGCACATCGTACCGTATATAAACAAATAACCGGCCTATGGCCGGTTATTTGTGCTGCGTAGATGCTGTGTCGTCTTCTTCCGGAAGTTCGATCCTGGTGAAGAGGTCGGCAATCGTCGTTCTTAGCTCATCACGCTCTTTTGGATTGAGGCCTTCTCGTTCAAATCGTTCAAGCGCTGCAATCAGTTCTTCATACAGTTTGTGGAGCGCTTTGTAGTCTTCGAGGTCTTTTATGTCTTCAGGTGTTGTAGGCTCATACCCCTCCATCACTTTCCTCTGCACCTCTAAACGATCTCTCCAGCAGACTCCTAGAATATGCGCGACGGCCACCTCTAGATCATCGAACGTTCTCCCGGGTGTCTCTAATTGAGGCATGTCTTGCAGGCGCATAGGATGAACGTCTCGGTCTCTGAGATCACGCCAAGTGCGTTCTTCTATGTCGAAATACCAAGGACATCCTTCATTATCTTTGAAGTATCCCCCAGATGAATCGAGTCGAGCCAGGATCAGTTTTTTCTGGGGTGTGACTTCGGGCGCAGATGGTCGTCTTAGTGTGAGTCCAGACTCTACTACTTCCTTTGAAAGAGCATCTCGTTTCATATTTTTGTTGACTAGAACTCTCGGCGTGGTGGACGTGGGCGATCGCTACCTCGTGATCCGCCATGACCACCTGGTCGGCCGCCGCCATGTCCACCGCGACTACCGAACGCCGCCTGTTCTTCTGGTGATGGGGCGGGTGGATATTCGTTGCCTTCGGCCATCTTCATGGACAGGTTCAAGCGACCCATCGAGTCGATTTCTTTGACGACGACGTTCACGACTTTTCCAATCTCAACGATATCGGTGACCTTGCCAACGCGATACGGCGCCATTTCTGAAATGTGCACCAAACCTTCCACCTTTGGTAGGATTTCCACGAACGCTCCGAAGTCGAGAATGCGTGTGACGGGACCGGTGAACTTTTCTCCAGCCTGAACTTCACGCGTCAGTTGTTTGATCCAGGCAACGGCCGCATCCAACGATTCAAGATTCACCGACGTGACCATGACCGTTCCGTCATCTTCGATGTCGATCTGCACTTTGTGAGTCGCGATGATTTCATTGATAACTTTTCCACCCGGACCAATCACATCACGAATACGATCCTGATTGATCTTGAAGGTCACGATACGTGGCGCGTACTTTGAGAGTTCGGTGCGTGGTTCTGGAATCGTTGCAAGCATTGTTTCGAGCACATGCATGCGTGCAGCGCGAGCCTGGTGCATGGTTTCTTCGACGACGTGCCAGGGGAGGCCAGAGGTCTTGGTGTCCATCTGGATGGCTGTGATGCCCGTTTTTGTGCCCGCGATTTTGAAATCCATTCCGCCATCGCCGTCTTCGAGATCTTGCAGGTCGGTGATGACTTGATACTTGCCGGCTGCTTCGTCGCTCGCCATGCCCATCGCAATTCCTGCGACTGGTTCAAGGAGAGGGACGCCTGCATCCATCAAGGATAGCGTTGAACCACAGGTCGCGCCCATTGAGCTCGAACCGTTCGAGCCGAGTACTTCAGACACAACGCGTACGGTATAGGGGAACACGTCTTTGGTTGGGAGAACGGGCATGAGGGCACGTTCTGCGAGGGCGCCATGACCAATTTCACGACGGCCTGGGCCACGACTTGGTTTGGTTTCGCCCACCGAATAGCTCGGGAAGTTGTAGTGATGGAAGTAGCGCTTGGTAGTGGCATATTCCATGGTGTCGAGCGTTTGTTCCATGCCCGGTGAGCCGAGTGTGACGGTCGACAGCACTTGCGTTTGTCCACGCATGAAGAGACCGGAGCCGTGTGTGCGAGGAATGACTGCGACTTCAGCTGACAACGCACGTACTTCGTCTAAGCGACGACCATCGGCCCGGCGCTTTTCGTTCAAAATCATGTCGGTAACTTCGCGATCAACGAAGCTGTCGATGACGATTGATAGGCCCTTCATGCTGTCTTTGGCGTTTATACCTTGGGCGACGAACTGGGCTTCGAGGGCTGCTTTCAAGCGTCCGACGGCGGCTTTGCGATCCGCCTTGCTCTTGAGGGGTTCAGCGAACAGGACACCCTTCTGCGTTTTCAAGAACGTTTCGGCTTCGTTGATACGCTTCTGATCTTCCTCGCTGCGTACGACCTGGAGTGAGAGCTTTTCTTTGCCCACCGCTTTCACGACCTGGTTGATGAGGTCGATGAGCGGGCTGAGTTGTTCGTGTGCAAACTTCATGGCGCCGAGCATCATGTCTTCAGACACGCGTTTGGCACCGGCTTCGACCATGAGTGTTTTATCTTTTGTTCCTGCAACCACGAGATCGAGATCGCCTTCCTCTGTTTCCTGGTAGGTTGGGAGCAGAATGTATTGGCCATCTTTCAATCCGACACGGACGGCTGCAATTGGACCGTTCCATGGGATGTTCGACATGGCGAGTGCACATGAGGCGCCAATCAGTGCCGGAATGTCAGCGTCATTCGTTTGATCGTGGGAAAACACGGTCGCGACGACGGCGACTTCGTTACGCAAATCGCTTGGGAAGAGTGGGCGAATGGCACGATCGATCAAACGACCGGAAAGAATCGCTTCGTCTGTTGGACGGCCTTCGCGTTTAATAAAACGTGAGCCTTTGATTTTTCCAGCGGCATACATGCGCTCTTCGTATTCGACGCTGAGTGGGAAAAAGCCGGCATCTTCGCGCGCTTCACCGAGCGTTGCGGTACACAAGACGAGTGTGTCGCCGTATTGGATCGTACAAGAACCGTTAGCTTGCTGTGCCAGCTTGCCGGTTTTTATAGTGAGCGGACGTCCTGCGAAGTCGATCGAAAAAGTTTGAGGATTCTGGGGGTTCATAGATGTATTCTAGTAGGTCACACGGATTTTACGAGTGGTTGGTGGAGCAGGCTTGTCGTTGCCACGTGGTTTTGTGCTGCGTGTTGGGCGCGTTTCTGGGACGATCGGCGCTTCGTCTAGCATGAGGGGTGTGTGGGTAGTTTGAGAAGGGGATTCATGCACACCTTCACGGCTTGCTGGTTCACGGTTGGCTGATTCGCGATGCGCCGTTGTACGAGTGTTTTCGCGAGCGTTGCCTCTTCCTGCGCGAGCCGAGTGAATCAAATAGACGGTTGGATCGGAGGAAAGATCCAGGAATGAATCGGCGCGCTCCTTGAGTTGTGCGTTGGTGGAAGATCCAAAGGCCACGACTTCACACAGAATGCCGTTCGCTTTCAGAAAGTCAGCTAATGGACAGAAGTCGCCGTCACCAGTCACAAGAACCACCGCATCAACGCGTCCAGAAATGGCGATGGCCATAGCGTCGACCGCCATTCCAACATCCCAGTCGGCTTTTTTCTCGCCGCTGGCAAATTCTTGAACGTCTTTTACTTTGAGTTCGATACCGTGCTGAACCAAAGCTTCAAAGAAGCCATGCTCTTCGCCGGTTTTGGATTTGGCTACGTAAGCGATGGCACGAATGACCGGGCGATTGGCCACGGCGGCATCGACGACTGCTCCAAAATTCACCCGAGCACTATAGATGTGCTTGGCGGAGTGATACATATTTTGCGTGTCGATAAAGACAGCAACCCGTTGGTGTGGGCGTTTAATCATAGAAAATCATTGTCTAGCCTATAAAAAATGAGTTGTAGGTATAAAAAAACCGGGCCAACAATGCCCAAAAATACTAGCAAATTTAGGGAAAATTTTCAAGACGTGAGTTAAAACACCAAACCCACCTTGCGGAGAGTCCGGTGGAGGTGGGTGGGAGAACCTCTTGTGGGGACGCGTCGGTCAGATGTGTGACCTGAGCTGTGCGGCGAGGGCCTTCGCCGTTGCTTCGCTCATGGTGATCCTGACCCAGGAGACCGGACCGATACGAACGGTCCATGGGTCGCTCTCGCCGGTTGGCGTGTGGATCTCGATCTCCCCACACCCCATGCGTCCCTCTTCGAACCGCACGGTGGGCGCCTCGCACTTGAACTCCTGGCCGCAGACGGTGAGCAGCCAGTTGTTTTCCATGCGCTTTACGCGGAGATCCGTTCCTGTGAACTTGTAGTGGACCATGCCGTCGTCCTGCTTCACGATGGTCACGGTGGTGATGGAATCGGATGGCGATGAACGCCCTTTCTTCTGGCTCATGACATTCCTCCGACCAGACATTAGGGAGGTTATTACGTTTTTGCAATGTCCCGAGCTTTCCCAGAAAAAAGCGGTCGACTTCAGATAAACTGCAGAATGGCTTGCGCCAGCCGTTCCGAGTTGTGGCGCAGCAGGCTCCGCTTCACGCGATCACCGGCCACGGCCTCGATTCCTTGATCATTGATGAGTGGTAGGCGGTGGATCTGGAACAGCGAACTTTCCATGAGATCGTCTGTTACAGCGAATTCGCCCATGGCTTCGTACCGTTCACGAATGTCTTCAGGGAACTCTCCGCTGTTGACGAGTACTCCATCGAGGCGCGCTGGTCCCAGATAGGCGGCGATCACTTGGCAGAAACGACTGGCTGTATAGCCATCCGTTTGGCCACGCTTCGTCACCAGATTCATCACGTAGAGCGTGGATGCTCTCGACTGGGCGATAACTTCAGCGATTCCGTCGACCAGGAGTACGGGCACGAGGCTCGTGTAGAGGTCGCCAGGGCCGATCACGATCAGGTCGGCAGTGCGCAGCGCTTGAAGCGCTTCCGGATTCGCTGCGACACGTGGCTCGAGAAAACAACGCTTGATGGCTGAGCGCGGTCTTTCCGTCGTATCGATGGCATTCTCACCTTTCACGATAGATCCATCCTCCAGTTCAGCGTGCAGGTTTGAAGCCTGGGCCGAGACGGGGATGACCTTACCGCGTACGTTGAGAATGCGATGCGCTTCCCGTAGGGCGGACAGCGGATCTCCGCAAATCCGCTCGAGTACGGAGAGTAGTAGATTGCCGACATTGTGGCCTGCTAGTGATCCTTCTGCGAAGCGGTAGGTGAAGAGCGCGCGCAGCGTGTCGTCTCCTTCTGCGAGCGCGACGAGACACTGACGAATGTCGCCGGGGGGCAGTACGCCGAGCTCATCACGCAGGATGCCGGTTGAGCCACCGTTGTCCGACATGCTGACGACGGCGGTCAGGTTGGTGGGGAAGCGTTTCAGTCCGGACAACACGGTAAACGTGCCCGTTCCGCCGCCCAGAACGACGATGTGTGGTCTACCCTCGTTTTTCATGAATCGTAGATCCTCTCTGCTGCCCGAATGGGTTGTTTTGTCTCTGTAGAGACACGATGCAGTCTAGTTCACGTCGTAAAAATCGTGATGCACAAACTGTCAGTTAAAACCGGCCAAGTGGATGTAGGCCTTATTTGCCAGATACTTTTCAAGTAGAGCTGTCAGTTTTGTTTGACGAGCTTGGAGATGTATGAGAAAGACCCTACATGTTCCCCGAAGAACTTCTGACATCATTCAATCTTTCTGAAAAAGCGGTACGTGTCTACCTGGCACTTCTTGAACGAGGCGCATCTTCCATCCGACAAGTGGCCGAAGCTTCGAAGATCAATCGCCAAACAACGCATGAACTATTGCGTGTATTGATTGAGAAAGGTCTCGTAACCTATTACAAAGATCGAACACGAGAGGCGTACATCGCGATGGAGCCAGAAGCGCTCCTGTCTTTAGCAGATGAACAAGTTGAGCAGCTTATGCTCGCACGTAACGAGCTCAAAACATCCATCGATGCCTTGCGTGCAAGAACGGGAAAAGCCAAACTCATGGCGACCGTACGGTTCTATCAATTTCATAAAGGTGTGCGGACCATTTTGGAGGATGTACTTCGTGTCATGCAGGAAGAAAAGAAAAAACTTTACCGTATTTATTCGAATAACGTGTTATCGCCGGTTCTTCACGAGGCATTCCCAACTTTCACCAAGGAACGTATCAAGTCAGGGATTCAGGTGAGAGCACTCGGTATTGGTGGGCAGGGGATTATCCAAGGTCTAGATGAGCGAAAGCAATTGTCCACGACCCTGTCTGCGCCGACCTACATCATCATTTACGGATCAAAGGTGGCGATGATCTCGATGGACGACTATCAACGGCCAAGGGGCGTCATCATGGAAGACGCAGCGCTGACGGAAACACATAGGCTCATCTTTGATCTTCAGTGGAAAACGCTTTCGGAATAACAAAACCGCTCTGATAAGGGAGCGGTTTTGTTATCGTACGAACTAGACCTTCAACTTTGCCATCAATTCGTCGTAACCCTTCGCATCTTCGCGCTTGAGATACTTCATCAAGCGGCGGCGTTCACCAACCTTTTTGATGAGACCACGGCGAGATGAGTGATCCTTCTTGTGCATTTTGAGGTGCTCCGTGAGCTCCTTTACTTCTTCGGTCAAAATCGCGATCTGCACCTGAGGCGAACCGGTGTCGGTCGCATGGGTGCGATATTTCTCAATAATTTTCTTCTTCTTGTCTGGGCTCAACATAGGAAGAGATACGCGGTGTTCGAGTTTGGGAGACCATGCGTTGACGATCGCTCCTCACCAAAAGCACCGTAGTTATAAGAGTAAGCGCGAGAAACGTATCAAAAAAGGCAAAAAACAGCAATACACCTCGCGCAGCCAGCCGTTTTCTTCTATACTATATGCATTCTTTATATGGCCAAAAGACCAGGTGAGTCTGTTCCTTCTCCAAAACCGCAGCCGGAAGATCTCAGTGCTTCGGGCGAACATCCGCGAGCTTCGACTGAAGCGGTGCCCAGCGTTCCTATGTCGGGGCCAACGGTTGCATCTTGGAAAGGCGAGGCGCCTCCAAGAAGCGTAGAAAGTGCGATCGCGCAGGATCATGAGCGAGGGCTGATTATGGTGATGATTGAAGATGCGGTTGCTCAAGCGGTAGATAATCCGAAGCTTGATCCAGATGCGAAAAAGTAACTCGTAGCATTTGCCCGGGAGCCTGCCATGGAGATTCTGTTGGCTGCGATTGCTCCTGGTAAGTCCAAATTAGTGACGGCACTCGATGTAGCCGGTTTACCAAAGCTTTGGGATGAACTAAGCGGGTATTGTATGAAGCTCGTGCATCTAAAAAATAGAAGTCAGGGTCGAATGGCGCCTCCGATGCCGGTAGCGCCTCCTCAGGCAGCAAATAAACCATCGATTTTTCGATCGTACAAAGGATAGAAAAAAGTAAAAAAATAGAGCCCTTGGCGCACGGGTGGGAGCTTGCCCTCCGTGTGGGAGTTGGAACCCTGAAGGGTCCCACCCGTGCGCACCGTCCGCGAGATTGCGGACGGGGGTGCTGTTGTTGCCGGTGGTCAGCCGGCGTCGGCCGTCGCGTTGACGGTCGTGGGCTCGTTGTCGTTCTTCTTGAGCGGGATCTTGAAGTCCCCGAGGCGCATGCCTCCCCGCAGACCGCGGTCGAGGTTTCGCGCTTCCTCCGCCGCGTAGTTCGTCCCCTCCTGGGACGGCCGCGACGGCATGGGAAGTTCCCAGCGGTCGACCGCCACGACCTTGCCAGCAGGCGTCTGACAGAGCATGACCTGACGGTTCTCGTTCACGATCCCCCTGAGGAGCGCCTCGACCGTCTCGGGCGAGATGAGCGACGACGGCTCGATGGTGAGCACCCGCCGTCCCCCGTCCTTGAGGTTGAGGTACACCCTCTCCCCGTCGTCCGAGAACGTCACGCTTGCCATGTCCCCCAGGCACGTCTGGTCGATCTCGCCGCTCTCCGTGAGCGTCACGATGACCGTACGTCCCGTCTGGCACGGCTCGACGTGCGTCCGGCAGAGGGCCTCGCCCAAGCTCTCCGCCGTCGCCTCATCGGCCGTCACCAGCCACAGCATCAGATCCAGACCAAACACGTCCACCAACATTGCTGCCTCACTGCCCTTTGAGGATCTACGCGAAGGTTGTTCAGCGTCCGAAATGACACTTGGAACCACCACCGCGTTTCCTCCTCAAGGGTTTTACAAAAGCCTCCGGTGTTGACCGGAGGCTTTTGACGGAACTCGATTCGGGTTGAATCTCGTATGCGTTATGCGACCGGTCGGTTGGATGGGCAAAGTACGACAAAGGACTTCGTAATAAGTGTACGAAGGTCATACTGAGCGATCATCCACGAGCGGTGCCCCATAACGTTCTACAAGCGTACTGCGGATTAAAAAATGGTGTCAAGTGGATACAGTTCCACCCCGACGCGCCTCCAGAGCATCGGGGTGGGCCCGAGCGGGAGCACGCTCAGGGTTGTTAGCGCCATCAGTCGTCTGAGGGCAGCAGTTTCTTCAAGATTTCGACGATGCCCATCGGAATCTCGCCTCGTTCGATGGCGGCGTAGTCATCTCGACCGAGGCGATCGAAGGTTGCCAAGAGCTCCAGAACGGCATGAGCATCGGCGGTCGCATCCACCTCGCGGCCGATGGTACCCTGCAGCTGCAGGAGGGCCTTGAACCGTCCAGCATTGTGCTCGATGGCGACTGCTCGTTCTTGTCCGAAGAGCGTGTCGAAGGCTCGTCGGTAGGCTGCGATCAGGGTCACGATTCGACGCATCGCGACCTCGTGTCGACGTCGTTCCGTCGCGACCGCTTGGCGCACCGCCTCCTCGAGCTCGGTACGTGAGATGAGCTCGAGGAGTTCATCACCATCGCCGCTGTGTGTGGTGGCGGATGCGGATGGAGGCCCTTTTCGCTGGTCCATGCAATCACTCTCCTGCGAGGGGTAGATCTGTATCGGGCTTCGATAGCCAACCGTATTTCGGCAAGAAAAGCAATTTCGCTCTATTGTCACCCAAAACGGCGGTCTGATACGCTCAATCCTGCACTCTATGAACCCCCGAACGATCGAAACCATCCATGAGATGGAGGCTAAATGGCAAAAGACCTGGGAAGATACCGGGACCTACACGGCCAAAACTGGTGATCCGAACGCCAAGCAAGATAAGTTCTATGGCTTGGTGGAGTTTCCATATCCGTCGGGCGAGGGGCTTCATGTGGGACATCCTCGTTCCTACACCGCTATCGATCTTGTGACGCGCAAACGTCGCATGGAAGGAAAAAATGTTTTGTATCCTCTCGGTTGGGATGCGTTCGGATTGCCAACGGAAAACTTTGCGATCAAACACAAAATTCGTCCGGCTGATGCAACTAAGAAAAACGTTGCAAATTTCACACGCCAAATTAAGTCACTTGGTTTTGGATTTGATTGGACGCGTGAGGTCAACACCACCGATCCCGCCTACTATAAGTGGACCCAGTGGCAGTTCTTGCAGTTCGTGAAGGCAGGACTCGCGTACAAAGCGAAGTCGACGATTAACTGGTGTCCACGTTGCAAAATTGGTCTCGCGAATGAAGAAGCGCAAGGTGGCGTGTGTGAGCGGTGTGGGAATCCGGTTGAGAAGCGAGAGAAGGCACAGTGGATGATCAAGATCTCCAAGTATGCAGATCGCTTGATTGATGATCTCAGTACCGTGAACTATCTCGAGAAGATTGCCGCGCAACAAGTAAACTGGATCGGCCGCAGCGAAGGAGCGGAGGTCGTGTTCCGCGTACCCAAGTTCGACAAGGTGCTTGTCGCGACGAATAACAAGAGCAAATTGGCTCGGGTGAAGAAGTTGCTCAGTGCGTTGTTGCCGAGTGTTGAGGTGTTATCTCCAGCGGAAGCGGGTATTGAAGACATAGAAGTCAAAGAGGGGAATGACATGCACCAGAATGCACGTATGAAGGCAGCAGCGTATGCGGGTAAAACGGATCTTCCAATCATTGGCATGGATACGGGGCTCTACATCGCTGGCGAGAAATTGGATGTTGCAACGCCAAAACGAAATGCGTTAGAAGGTGCAGAAGAATCCACCCTGTCTCAAGAAGAGATCGCGAGCAAGCTTGATGTCTTCTATCGTGGAATTGCAGAAAAGAACGGTGGGAACGTGGAGGGATATTGGCAAGATATTTCAGTGTTACGTCTGCCAGATGGTGCGGAACTCGTGCAAGAAAACAAGCGTCACATTGTACTGACAAACGAACGCAAAGGTGAGATGGACATGTATTTCCCGGTGCGTGGATTGTATAAGGTAGCGGCAAATGGAAAGTACGTGATCGATCAAACGGAAGACGAATCCGTATATGTTGAACTTGGTCCATTAGCTCATGCGCTCACGGCGCTATGCTCTGAGGAGGTCCGTGTGTTCACGACGCGTCCCGATACGTTGTTTGGGGTGACGTATGTAACGCTCGCCCCGGAGCATGAGTTGGTGCAAGCCTGGTTGAAGAGTGGGCATATCAAAAACGCTGACGCTGTTCGTGCGTATATCGAAAGCGTGAAAGCGAAGACCGACATGGAACGCACGGCGGAGACGAAAGATAAGACGGGCGTCGTGTTGGAAGGCGTTTTCGCGACGAATCCTGTGAATGGTGACCAAGTTCCTGTGTGGATCGCGGATTATGTGTTGGCGGGATATGGGACGGGGGCCGTGATGGCTGTTCCTGCGCACGACGAACGAGATTTCTCGTTCGCTCAGAAATATCAATTACCGATCAGGCAGGTAGTTGCGCCGTATGTCCGTCTGCAGGGCGCATTTGAACCAAGGGATGGGAAAGAAACAATCAAACGACGTTGTGTTACCGTGATCATTCGAAAGAAAAACACGGATCAATATCTCGTGTTAAGCATGAAGTTTAATCGAAAGGGATTTGTGGGTGGCGGCCTTGAAGAAGGGGAATCTCCGGAGGAGTGTATTCTGCGCGAAGTGACGGAGGAGACTGGTTACACGAATGGTCGAATCATTTCGTTCTTGGGAGAAGTTCTTGGACACGGATACAAAGAGAAGCGAGATCAGAATTGTTATGATCCGGATCTTGCGTATGTTGTTGAGGTAGAAGGTGAGCCGACACAGGCACTGTCTGAAGAGGATCAGGTAGGCCATGAAGTTGTATGGTTACCAAAGGCGGAAGTGTCTTCGTTTCTCAACTTCCAACATCATCTCTTGATGTGGGAATGGTATACGAAAGGAGTACAGCCATTTTGTGAGGACGGTGTTGCGGCAATCTCGTCTGGTTTCCTCGCTGGTCAGAAAACAGAGGATGCAAAAAACACTATCGTTGCTTGGCTCGAGTCTCATGGTGCGGGGAAGGCGATGAAAACGTACAAGCTGCGTGACTGGGTTTTCTCTCGCCAACGCTATTGGGGTGAGCCGATTCCTTTGGTTCACTGTGCTGCCTGTGCTAACAAAAAGCAGAAAGTTTTGGTGTTGCATGGGTTCAGCTACACACCGAACAACGCCTGGTATCCGTCCGTCAAAGCAGGACTCGAGGCGCAAGGCTACGAAGTCATGATTCCGGAATTACCGTGTACAGACGCTCCGACCGTCGAAGGTTGGATGGAGCTCTTGAAGCCGTACATGGATCAGCTTGGCGAAGATGACGTCATCGTTGGTCATAGTATTGGAGCTCGCGCCGCACTTGAACTTATTGAGCGTACACAGAAAAAGATCGGGCGCCTCGTGCTTGTTGCTCCTGCGCTTGGTACATATCCGCCTGAGCGCTACGACGAACGCATCAAGAAAGAACCAGAACGCGTGAAAGACTTCGAATTTTTGCGTGACTTCGTGCAGCGTCCAGTTCATTGGGATCGTGTGGCTCCACGCGTTAGTTCAGCGGCTGTGCTCTGGTCGAAAGATGACCGTGTCGCCGCCCAGCCAACGCACCAGACGTATCCGGCCGGTTGGAACATTCAGATTATGGATGGGCGTGGTCATTTTTTCACGGATGATCAGCCAGAAGTCTTGGAGCAGGTTGTCTCGTGTAAAAATTCGGGTTGGTTTCCTGTGCCTGATGAACAGTTGCCGCTGACACTTCCCGAAGTCGAGGCCTACGAGCCAACCGACAACGGTGACTCGCCGCTCGCAAAGATCGACGCGTGGGTGAACACGACGTGTCCGAAGTGTGGTGGTCCAGCTACACGCGAAACCGACACGATGCCTAACTGGGCAGGTTCAAGTTGGTACTTCTTGCGTTATTGTGATCCGCAAAACGACAAGCAATTCGCGTCACCGGAAGCTTTGAAATATTGGATGCCTGTTGACCTCTATAACGGAGGTATGGAGCACACGACGCTGCACCTCTTGTATTCTCGTTTCTGGCACAAGTTCTTGTACGACATGGGCTATATTCCTGAAGAGTGTGGTTCAGAGCCATATAGCATGCGCCGTTCACACGACATGATCTTGGGTGAAGGTGGTGTGAAAATGTCGAAGTCCAAGGGGAACGTGGTGAATCCAGATGATGTCGTGAAGGAATATGGCGCAGATGTCTTCCGCGTCTACGAAATGTTCATAGGTCCATATGATCAAAAAGCACCATGGGATACGAATGGCGTTGAAGGTGTGCGTCGTTTCTTGGATCGTGTCTGGTATGTGATGCATCAATCAGAATCCAGTACTACGAACGCGAAGGCTTACGCCGATCTTGAAACGCTCTATCATCAAACCGTGAAGAAGGTGACAGAAGGGATCGATAATTTGCAGTTCAATACCTGTGTGTCGCAGATGATGATCTTGGCCAATGCGTATCAAGAGTTCGACTGTGTGCCAGCCGCGCAGCGTGAAGGCTTTCTCAAGATTCTCGCACCGTTTGCGCCACACATGACCGAAGAGTTGTGGCAGGCTGCGGGTACGAAAGAATCGATTCACCGAAGTGGTTGGCCTGCGTATGATGCCTCTAAACTTGTTGCCGCAACCTTTGAACTCGTTATTCAAGTGAACGGTAAAGTGCGCGATAAAGTGATCGTTGATCAAGATATCAGTGAAGAGGCTGCCAAGAAGCTCGCGCTTGAATCCGAGGCGGTGCAAAAGTGGTTTGAAGGAAAAGTTCCGCAAAAAGTGGTGTACGTGAAAGGACGTTTGGTGAGTGTGGTGGTGTAACTGTCGTGAGTGATTGAGTCGGTATCTCACGGCGCATAAAACGCTCCGGAAAAACCGGAGTGTTTTATGTTCTCTGCGAATGTTGTGTCACGTACCTCAGCTGGGTCGTGGGGCGATTCTGTTCGGGTTGGTCTGGTTGTTCCGGTAGTCACTCCTCCCTGTCTTTACTTTCCCCCGAGCGATTAGTACCGCGGAACGACGATTTTATGTAGAATAGTATTTTTTGTCCTAAAAACAGGTCCAGACGAATCATCAAAAAATGCACGTTTTATTTAGTAAAAAGTCGAATTTCACAGACTTACCCACATGCAGCGTTTGACAGGTTTTTCAGTCAAGTCTAGTCTACCGCTCAAGTTCACAGAGAGCGAAGAGGTACGGAGCATGGCGCGAGCCCTCCGAACCAGCCCACTCTACCGTGACCAGGCCGAACCCAAGGCCGATCGCGTGTGTCCGCACCGGAGTCTCAACGATGGTGTTGGCGCAAGGAGTTCGCGGGTTAAACCGCGGGTCCTCCACGTAGCTTATTCCCGAAGGCGTGAAAGCGCTGGAAGGTCGCTACGATCGCACAGGGCGAGGCTAATAGCCCCCTGTAGTAAGAGTGTGAGAGCTGTCTCAACGAGGCTACTCTCCACTCCGAGAAAAGTGCGGCGCCAGGACTTTGTCCGAACGCCCACGAGATCAAAGCCCCTCCGCAGGGGTGGGACCAACGAAGCAGCTGAAGGTCGCAAGACTGGAAGCGGCAACGAATCGTTGGTAGGTCGCCAGCCGCTTGACCAGTGTCTGGACGATCGAACGCGAGTGGTCAGAGTAGCGCAAGCGAAATGGCCAGCCAGTACACACAGCGCGTATAGATAGAGAGTAGGACATCGCAAGATGCTTCAGCTCCGAGTTGAGCGGCTGACTGGTTTTTCCTGGGCCTAACGGCACAGAGAGAACAAGCGAACAAATGGGAAGCGAATCGTGGCGAAGCGGACGGTGACGTCCGTAGAGTAGCGAGGAGCTGAACAAATGTGCGGAATCTTACCCTCTTGTGTGGGGGTTCAACCAGGGGGTTGGGGTGCAGAAGTTGCGGCTACGCGACAGAGAGCATCCTCCTGAAACCTGGGAGACATTTCTTCCAAAGAGATAAAAGTGCAAACTGCGGCAACGTAGCAAGCGCTTGAGACTCAGCGGACCACCCCAATATGAAGAAATGGGGAGTGGAAAAAGAAATGGAGAGATTATCGGGCAATCTGATGGGTGAACGGGTAAAAGTTGCGATGGTCGCGAGCGCAGCCTCAAAGGCAGCGTCAACGGTCTCCGACGAGAAACTCCCGTGCACTCGCTGGAAGGAGGGTAACACCTCTGGAAAGCTCAGGCTCCGCCACAGTCGCGCTGCTGTTCAACCCTCAGGGTAGACGCAGACTGCGACAGGCGGGGCTTGTCAGTTATAGGCGATTTTCAAAACAACAGGTTTGCCTTTTTTCATGACCTCAGACAACGGAGTAAGAGGAGCGATGAGCTCCTCTTATGATTTTCTCTTCTCTTCCGCGTGGAGTGGCGGTTGGATTCGTGTTGATTGGAATCTTGGTGGGGATCGCGTTACACGGATGTGGGCCTTGGTTTATATGGAGTAAGGGAATTTGGGTCGGCTGGTGTTTTGTGGGTGGGTTTTTGGTTCTTGGTTTACGATGGTCATTTGGCTTTCTCTATAGAAGAGAATTGTTGGTGTTGGTAGGTGTGTTGATCGGTCTGGCGCGTTTTCAATCAACGCAGGGCATCATGCCACGAGAAGTGAAGCCGTTTGATCCAAATGGATTGGTTTCACAAGACTTCTCGGCGCAATCGGCCGATCCATTTAATCCCCGTCATTGGACGGGGCGTTTGCGTACGGAGCTCACACGACGCTCGAATCTCCTGTTTCCAAAAGATGAATCTGGGTTATTGGTGGGAGTTTTATATGGCGATAAGCAACTACCATCCAATTTGAAAGCAGCGTTTCGTAAGATTGGTACGAGTCACATTATGGCGGTTTCAGGATCGAATGTGACGATCGTGATTGGTTGCTTGCTCGGACCGCTGCTTTGGGTAGGACTTGGTCGAAAGAGTGCGTATGCGGTCGCGAGTGTCGGGATTTTTTTATTTGTGTTGTTGGCGCAGCCTTCCGCATCCGTTGTACGCGCGGCATTTATGGGTTGGTTGATACTGTCGGCGCCAATGGTTGGCCGTTTGATCCAGTTCAATCGGTTATTATTGATTGCGGCCGTTGGTTACGCCTGGTTGCAGCCGTGGGCGCTTTTGTATGATCCAAGTTATGCGCTGTCGTTTCTCGCGATGATCGGCTTAGGTTCGTTTGGAAAAGTCATTGATGAGACGTTAGAGAAGCGTCTACGTTCAAAACTCTTTCGTGAGATTATTGCTTCGAATATTGGCGCGACATTGCTCACGACGCCGTATGGGATGTGGGCGTTCAAACAGGTGAGTGTGATTGGTGTCTTTGCAAACTTGGCGATCTTGCCTTGGATTCCCTGGACGATGGCGTTTGGGGCAGTTGCATTGTTGTTTCCAAAACTCCCATGGCTCGCGATTCCGGCATCTGCGTGTTTAAGAATGGTGTTGGTTATGTCTGATCTATTCGGTCGGATCCCGCTCGGAAGTTTGTCGAAGTTGTCCACATCTTTAGGCTTTATGGTGAGCCTGTATGGAGCATTGTATCTCGTTTGGCGCTTTGTTAAGCCACAAAAGGCAGTTATCCACGATCCAAGTACTTCACTTGTGGAAAGGTTCTATAAAAATCTGTTCTCTTCAGGTGAACAAGTGCGTTGACGTGCAGTAAAGAAATAGTGGATTAGGAAGCATCACGTGAAAACAAAAAACGTACAGGGGAAGATTTACAAAATGATGATTTGAAAAACGTGTTTGACGCGTCGTCAAAATTTCCTGATTGTAAAGATAAGGTCGCGAGACCGGACACGGTGTGAGCGGTTCGTGTGCGAAGAGGTAGACGATGAGTGCAGAGGTCAACGTGAGGACATTACCGGCTTCACGAACAACCGATCGAAGGCATATGTGCGTTCGATGGATCGTGGGTTGCTCATTATTTATCTCCGTTCTGGAATCAACTTGATGAATGCTGCATACGGAAACAGATCTATGCCTCGGCAAACGGTCTCGCTCCCGCAGGCATTCGCAAGATGATTGCTCTGGGAAGTGTGATACATGCACAACCAGAGCGCTGAATGAGAAATGCGGTCACAACGTGCAAGGGTGTGTTTGGCGGCGAATGTACCGACCCATTCGCCGCCGCACCTCTTCGGTCGCCAGTTCCTTTGTCCCTTTACGCTCTTAGTGCATTCGTGACGCGTAGCGAATGCACCTGGGATGTCCAGGCAAGAGATGCAGAAAGAGTAGGTAGGTCATGGGTTCACGTTCAAGATTGGTCGGGTCGACGTGGAAGGGCACGCTCGAGATGGGGTTCGTCTGGCTGGTACAGATGGTGCTCATCTTCTGTCTCATCGATCTGCCCGGATGCAGTGATGGGCAGGTGGGGAGCGGTGATGGTGATCAAGTCGTTACGCAGTCGGTGGTTGGGTGTACGGTTTCGACGGTGCGCTACCCGACGACCGAGACGGAGTTCGCTCGGCTCTACGCCGGACGCGGCTTCCTCGCGGATGACGTGCATATCGGACGAGATATCAATCTCGTGGAGGGGACGGCCATCTATCCGGTGGCATGTGGAACGATCCGCATCTATCGCGCGGCGACAGGCTACGGCACGCTCGCGGTCGTGATCGAACATCATCTGTCGTCGCCGATCATGGTGACGAATGGGCGTGGCGAGACGGTGTCTGTGCAGGACTTTCTCTCGATCTACGGGCATCTACGGGCGACGTCGGGGCGTACGGGTGGGACGAGGCTGCCCTGGCGCGATGGCGACACGGTTCGCACCGACCAGATCATCGGCTACGTCCAGAACGACGCTGACAACGGGGATGGGGAAGAGCATCTGCATCTTGGGATCCGGTTGCAGTCGGCGGAAGCTGCTGCGCGTACGGACCCGACCGCTTGGTTCGCGGGCAACGACAATACCGATCGAGCGCGCCGGCGGTGGTATGCGGATCCGGAGGCCTTTCTCCGAGTACTCGCACACCGTTCGACGTCGCGCTCGACGGCGACCTGGCATCCGGCCGGGACCGTGCTCTCGATCGATGGTCAGACCTGGTTCGTCGCTTCGGAAGGGGTGATCACTCGGCTGCCGGATGATGTGCTGCGGGACGAACGATTGCAGAATCGGGTCGTCACCGGTGCAAGCGCTGAAGTCGCCTGCATGACGGTCGCAGGGTTCTCTCTTGAGCGGACGAACGGTCATCGACTGGTGCGCTTCGAGGGCAACTCCACTGTCTATGAGTACAGTGATATGCCGCTGCAGGTGCGCTACACTTTCCTCGCTCAACAGGCCTTCGACTCCTGGGGTTGGCAAGATTCCCAGATCGAGGTGCGCACCGCCGGTGAACGGACGACATTTCTCACGCGCTATCGTGATCTCGGATCGCGACGGCTGCGTGAAGGATCGCTCGTGAAGGCGGCGGGTCGCAGTGACGTCTACGTCGTGTCGCAAGGCACACGCCGACCAATCTTCGACTGGACTACCTTCCTCGCTCTCGGCTATGACGAGTCATGGATCATCGAAGTGGACTCCTCCGTCCTCGATGTCCTGGCTGGTCCGGTCGGCGAGGTGATCCGGCCGGAGGATCTGCGGCGGTGTCGAGGTGCTTCGCCTTCGATGCCGACGATGGACGCGGGAGTGAGTCCGATGGATGCGTATGTTCCGCCACCAGACGTTCCGACGGATGTCTTGCGAGATGTGCCGGGCGGGGTCGACGCAGTCATCGTGGATGCAACTGTCGATGCGGCTGTGGATGTGACGATGACGCCGGTGCATGACTGCTCGGATCCTCCGCGTGATGCGGGTGCTCCGGTCATGGATGCAGGTGTGACGATGGATCTTGGTTCATCGTCCGTACGTGATGCGGGTGTCTTTGCGGACACCGGCCTGGATTCAGGCGTCGCAACGGAGCTCGATGCGAGTCTGGTGCCAGATACTGGTCTAAGCGATGTAGGTTCACCGCCGGTTACCGGTGTCCCTTCGGGGGCCGTACGCCGCTTCGAGTTTCGTCTCGTGATGGATCTCGAGGACTGGAGTCCGACAGAGCCGTACTTCCTGCGCGATCGATACTGGAGTCATATCCGGTGTCTAAACGCAGGTGGGAGTGATCCGACACCGATGGTGGCTCAAGGTGATGGTTGGTATCGCTGTGATACCGCCACCATCCCTACCATCTTCGTCGGAACCTTCTTCTCTCCCTCGCATCCAACGCTGGGAGATCGTGGTCACATCGCGACGGTCGACAACTGGCCGGCGCCGTGCAATCCGCGTAACGGAATCGAGTGGCGCATTAGTGAATTGCCCAGTGGTCGCGAGCTCTATCGTGGTCCATCGAGCGGTCTACCCTGCACTAATGTCGGTACCCAAAGCCGGCATACGCTGCCCTAGCAGCAACGAACGAAATTCCTTCCTTTCTTCTTCGCCGCCCTCTCGAATGGTCTACTCCATTTGGGAGGCGTGTGCGTGAAAAAAAATACGAATGTGGATAAAGAGGCTTGCAATATTGGTCCAACGAGGTACGATTAGAACATAAATAGAACATCTTTTCCTTTGAACTTTATGGCTCGCAAATCTTCTGAAGAACGAACAGACGGTCGCTCGCTCGCTGTGCAGGGAGCGATTGATCAAATTAAAGAAAAGTTCGGTGAGGGCTCGATCATGCGTTTAGGTGAGGCTCGTAAGATGGAAGTTGAATCGATTCCAACGGGCTGTTTGTCGTTGGACTTGGCGCTCGGCGTCTTTGGTGTGCCACGTGGCCGTGTGATTGAAATCTTTGGTCCAGAATCATCTGGAAAGACGACGCTGGCCATGCACATCGTGGCAGAAGCCCAGAAGCTGGGCGGTGTCGCAGCGTTTGTTGATGCGGAACATGCTCTCGATCCAGATTACGCACGCAAAGTCGGTGTGAAGGTGGACCAGATGCTCATCTCCCAGCCTGATACGGGAGAGCAGGCACTGGACATCGTCGAAACGCTCGTGCGTTCAAACGCCGTTGATGTGGTTGTTGTTGACTCTGTTGCGGCTCTCACGCCCCGTGCGGAAATTGAAGGTGAAATGGGGGACCAGCACATGGGTCTTCAGGCGCGCCTCATGAGTCAGGCGCTTCGCAAGCTCACATCGATCATTTCTCGTTCGAATACAGTGGTCATTTTCTTGAACCAGATTCGCATGAAGATCGGTGTCATGTTCGGTAATCCAGAGACAACAACCGGTGGAAATGCCCTAAAGTTCTATTCTTCGATGCGCATCGAGATTCGTCGCGCTGCACATATTAAAGTTGCCGATAAGATCATCGGAAACCGTGTGAAGATTAAGGTGGTTAAAAATAAAGTGGCGGCACCATTCCGCACGTGTGAGTTCGATATCATGTATAACGAAGGGATTTCTATCCCGGGCGATATGTTGGATGCGGGTGTTGATCTTGGTGTAGTTACCAAGTCTGGCAATTCGTATACCTTCGAATCGGAAAAACTGGGGGTTGGTCGTGAAAATGCCAAACAACATCTACGCGAGCGACCAGAGCTGCTGGCACAAATCCGCCAAAAAGCCCTAGAAGCTTGGCAGTCTCGTGAAGACGATCAACCGGGGAGCGTGACCGGTCGAGGAAAAGACGAAAACGAAGGCGAAGAAGAAGACGAGGCTCCAACTGAGAACTAACCTCGTCAGATAAACGAAGGACGGGTACAATCTTCGTATCATGGCCAGACGACGACGTTCTTCCTTTGAGTTTAAGCTTGATCCGGAAACGAAGCGAAGCGTTGCGGTAGTTTTTCTCTGCGCGTTCTCGCTTCTTCTGTTTTTTGGAATGTTTGATTTAGGGGGATCGATCGGATCGCGTTTGGATGGTGCGTTGACCTGGATTTTTGGCTGGGATCGTTTTTTTCTACCGTTTATCTCACTGGCGGTTGCGTATCATTTAGCGGCGCCTGATCGTTTTCGCCTCCATCTCAAGAATATCATCGGTTTGTGTTTGTTCTATCTTTCGCTAAACCCATTCATGCACGTGTTGGCTGTGCCTGAACCGGGTCCGGTGCCTGATCAAGTACTGCGAGCCGTGGGTGGTAAGTTAGGAGCGATCCTGTCTGCGCCTCTTGTGAACTCGTTGGGACTCTGGGGGATGCGAATCTTGTTCGGAGCGCTCTTCGTGATTTCTGTTTTATTGATCTTTAATCTCACGATCGAGCACGTGCGAACCGGAATTGACTGGCTCAAGAAAGCGCTTTTGGTTTGTGTTCATGGCATTTCTTGGCCGGTCAAGCAGCTCTTGAGGCTTATCAATCAAAAGAGCGGAGGTTCCATGGGTCTTTCACCCGTTTATGAGGACTCTCCAGCGTATCAGCCGCCTTTAATGCAAGATGAGGCGGCAGAAGATGATAGTGAGGAAGAACAGGAAGCTGACGAAGAGGAATCTGAGAGTGAGGAGAGTGCCGAAGGCGATGAAGAGGAAGAGTTGGAAGAGGGGGCTGATAGCGAGGACGATGAAGGGGATGAAACCAGCGAAGCTGAGCCACGTAAACCGGCACCCAAGCCTAAAAAACGTTACCCGAAAATTGAGGTTCCTCTTGATCTACTGGATCGTCGTGACCAGAAGCCAACATCGGGAGACATCTCGCACAATCGCGAAGTCATTCGTCGTACACTCGATAAATTCGGTATCCCCGTCGAGATGGCGGAGGTTTCCGTAGGACCGACCGTGACACAGTTCACGCTGAAACCATCGGACGGTATCAAGCTTTCGCGTATCACTGGATTGCATAACGACCTAGCGCTTGCGCTCGCGGCACATCCGATTCGTATCGAAGCACCAATTCCAGGTAAGTCGTTAGTTGGTATTGAGGTGCCAAACCAGTCAGTCGCAACTGTTGGTATTCGCGAGATCCTTGAATCACGCGAATTCCGTGAGCGTAAGCCGGCAGCGTTGAATTTCGTCCTAGGAAAAGACGTAGCTGGGAAGCCTTGGACGGCTGACCTTGGTCGCATGCCTCACTTGCTCGTAGCTGGTGCGACTGGTTCTGGAAAATCCGTGTGTTTGAACGTCATCATCATGACGTTGCTCTATACCTTTGGTCCGGATGAGCTTAAATTCCTCATGGTTGACCCGAAGCGCGTCGAGCTGCAGGTCTATAATGGCTTGCCACATCTTGTAACGCCGGTGATCACGAAGACGGCTGAAACGGTAAATGCACTGAAATGGGCGCTCCGCGAGATGGACCATCGGTACGATCTGCTTTCAAAGGTTGGTGCACGCGATCTTGCAAGCTACAATGCACGTGTCGAAGACAAGATTCCGTATCTCACGATCATCGTTGATGAGTTAGCGGATCTCATGGCGACCTCGTCGTCAGAGATCGAGGGGCCAATCGTGCGCTTGGCGCAGATGGCGCGTGCGGTCGGTATCCACTTGATTCTTGCGACTCAGCGTCCATCTGTTGATGTCATTACTGGACTGATCAAAGCGAACGTTCCAGCGCGTATTGCGTTCGCCGTTGCATCATCAACTGACTCGCGCACTATTCTTGATCAACAAGGAGCTGATAAGCTGATTGGCCGCGGAGACATGTTGTTATCAACAGCTGAACTCGCGACGCCAAAACGTATTCAAGGCGCATTTGTGTCAGACGCGGAAATTTCCCGTGTGGTTGAGTACATCAAATCAAAGTACGACCCAGCGGACTACGATTATACGGTCACGGAGCGTTCAAGCGGGGGCGGTGGTAGCGGTTCAATAGGTGGAGGCGCAGGTGGAGCTGGAGAAGATGACGATCCACTTATTCCAGATGCAAAAGAAGAGATTATTCGTGCCGGAAAAGCCTCTGCATCCCTTCTGCAACGTCGTCTCAAAGTTGGGTACGCGCGTGCAGCACGTCTCCTCGATCTTCTAGAGCAAGAGGGATTTATTGGCCCAGCCGATGGTGCTAAGCCTCGGGAGATTTTAAAAGCTGATTTTGGTCGTCAAATGGAAATGGATGAAGACTCTTCTCAAGAAGGATCTGAAGAGGAATCATAGTGATGGTTATGGGGTTTATCCAAAAAAGTATTAACCCCGAAGGGGGATTGGGGCGTGACCTGACAGAGCTTCGTACCAAGGCGGGACT
>CAZENZ010000001.1:0-40893 GCA_964513705.1 uncultured Gammaproteobacteria bacterium | reverse complement strand
CCACACAAAACATGTACGTAAAATGGTCAGCATACCATCGAATACGAGTATATCACGCAACAACGTAGACGATTGGACAAGGGATTGCTAGACTCGAAAAACTGATGATTTTTGTCTACAATTGTATGCCAAATCGCGTTGCTCACTTTGAGATTCATGCCGAGAACCCAGAACGCTGCGCTGAGTTTTACAGCAAGGTGTTTGGTTGGGATATCAAGAAATGGGAGGGCGGTCAGATGGAATATTGGATGGTCATGACCGGTGAACGCGATGCAGCCGGTGGGATTAACGGCGGCATTCTGCGCCGCCAGTGTCCGAATCCAGCCAAGGGCGAAGCAATGAACGCCTACGTGTGCACCCTGATCGTCGACTCCTATGACGAATCTGCCAAGAATATTCTTGCTGCTGGTGGAACAGAAGCGATGCCTAAATTTGCCTTGAAAGGCATGGCTTGGCAGGGCTACTTCATTGATACGGAAGGAAACCTGTTCGGCATTCATCAACCAGATGAGAAGGCTGCGTAAAAACCATTGATACACTGCACACAAACGGCCGCTCTGGAGCGGCCGTTTGTGTAAAACATGGGTCAATATATTGACTTTTCGCTATTTTATTGTATGATGATCTTTCGTTACCGCTTCCTGATGGACCTGAAAAACACTATTCAGACCGGTCGGGAGTCGGCAATACCGCTGCTCCGAACACCCCTTTGTACGCCTTCGGGCGAGAGAGTGACGAGTTCCATGCCGCCAATCGACCTTGGCAAATTGACCAGCAAGCAGATGCAGCGCCTCATGCCCTTCGCAAACTACGCGCGGACGCAGAAGCGCTTCCACCAAGCAGCCTGGGGCATCTTCCTCGGGGAGATCGCCCTCAAGGCGCTCCTCGCGGTGCACCTCCCGTGGTTCACCGCGCCCGCAGCTTTCGGGCTCCTCGTGATGGTGAAGTTCATCTACGAGGCGAAGCAGAGTCTCCGCATGTGGGGCGCCGAGTCCTACGGCCAGGCCATCTGGTCCGCGCTCAAGAAGGAGTGGATCATGGTCGTGGTCGCCGTGTTCCTCGCCCTCTACCGGTTCGGCTTCGGCTGGGCCTGGTGGGCGATGCTCGGCTGCTACTCGCTCTACTACTTCAAGCGCAAGTACGACTTGAAGCAGCTCGAGCGCGGCGACGACTGAGCCAGCGCGCCGCGACAACCCACCTCCGGGCAGTCCTGCCACACGCAATCCCCACCCGCGGCGTCACCTGCCAAAGGTGGGCGTCGTGTTTTTAATGGATTACACTACCCATATGGATAACCCAAATATTCGGATTGGTGAGCGTGAAGGCTTTGGTAAAGCCTTATACGCTATTGAAGACATCGCCCAAGACACCGTGATCGCTGAATTTGATGGTGAGATTTTTCAGGCACAAAAATGCACAGATCTCCCAAAAGACATTGCAGATCATGCAATTCAAATCGGTGAGCATACATGGAAAGAGAGTCGCGGATTCGCCCGCTACATTAACCACTCCTGCGATCCGAATTGTGGCATCCGAGGCACATCCACCCTGGTTACCATGAAACCTATCAAGCGTGGCGAAGAACTAACTTGGGACTACGACATGACCGAAGACAGCGACTGGCGACTTGCGTGCAAATGCGGAACCGCAATCTGTCGAGGCATCATCGGAGCATACGAGCATGTCCCCCAAAGGACGCGAGAAAGGTACGGAACATATGTATCTGAATGGTTACGGGAGAAATATTCTTGACGCTATTACTTTAGTAAGATAAAGTGGTAACATGAAGTCAACAAATCCACTCTCAGAGAGTCTGTACCAAGCTATCTTGTGCCTCAAAACCTTGGAGGAAGCCAAGCGCTTTTTTCGCGATCTTCTAACGGAAGAAGAAATCGAGGAATTCGCCAAACGGTGGCAGGTGGCACAGATGCTCGATCAAGACATCCCTTACACCAAAATCCAAAAACAAACCGGGCTCAGCTCCACCACTGTGGCGCGTATTTCGCGTTGGTTGCGCAGTGGGATGGGTGGGTATCGACTCGTGTTAGATCGAGGCACAGTATCGGCTATGCATCATTCCACCTCTTCTCGCGAGAAGCGGCTTGCCTAAGGTTTGAAACGTTTATTCAGGACACGCCCTTCTCCGAAAGGGCGTGTCTTTTATTATTTACTTCATATCTATGAAAAACGATCTTCTCTTAATTGGCGGAACACACGGCAATGAACGAATCGGCGTAGAGGTCTTACAAACACTTGAAAAACGCATAACGGGCTTTGACTGGATCATTGGAAACCCACCCGCCTTTGAACAAGGAACTCGTATCTTCGAAGGGGACTTAAATCGCAGTGCACCAGGTGACACGAATGCCACGACTTATGCGAAGCGACGCGCCGCGGAGCTCATCGAGCTCTCGCAAGGTTATCGCTACACGATCGATCTACACGGAACAGATGCCTATACTGGTATCTTTGTGATCGTCACAAAACCCACACCCGACAACATTCATCTCGCATTGCGAACAGGAATTCCTCGTGTCGTCATCTGGCCGAGCTTCTCGCCCGAACTAGCAGGACCGATCAGTGAATTCGTCCCATGCGGCGTTGAGATTGAATGCGGCCCACAAAACATGCCGCTTGTTCGTGAAAAACTTGCGTACCTACTTGAAACATTCGTTACAAATTTACGCTCAAACGCCACGATCGATCTTAAAGCACGTCGAGCACAAACAACTTTCTACGAAGTCTATGGCTCACTCAAGAATCAAGAACTGACCCAAGACTTACAAGAGTTCACAGAAATCACGATCGAAGGAGAAACGTTCTCCCCACTTCTGGTCGGACGCTATCAGGAAAGGAACGGCATCACCTGTTACAAAATGCGGCGCATGTGACCACCGTCTCTCAATCTCTCTTCGAGGGATTGAGAGACGGGAGGTTAACAACGCCTACCCGATGGAGGATCTCATGGAGCACACCGTCAACGACCACATCATCGTTCGCCCTTTTTCTCTCACTTCAGATCTGACTGGCATCGTCGCACTGTACCAGGCCTGCTTCGGCGAAGCACCCTGGTTCGAGGTCTTCGATCCCGCAGAGCTCGCAACGGAGTTTCAACGACTCACAACCTGGCCAGAGACGGTCATCCTGATCGCGGAGCAATCGGGTAAAATCGTCGGTGGAACGGTCGGGTTCGACCTGAAGCGTCAGACTGATGTCGCGGAACTGCTCGGACCGCAGAGTGCACCCCATTTCTATTTGAGCGAGCTCTTCGTCGATCAATCCAGGCGCAAGCAAGGCATCGCTGAACAGCTGATGCGTGAGCGTTTCAAGGTCGCCCGCTTCCTGGGCTACTCCAAAGGAGTGGTACGGACTTCAGTGAACCAGCCGATCATCCGTGCAATCTACGCTCGCCTCGAGTTCACGCTCGCCGCCATTCAACACGTGGAGTCCGTGAAGCTCGTGAATGGTGTCGAGGAACTGCGTACGGACGAACGCGTCATCCTGCGGGGAAAGATCCCGCTGTAGAGCCATTCCGTACTCAACGAAGGGGAACTCGCGTCGCTCGCGGGCTCCCCTACGTTCGTTTGTATCGTTAGTGATGTATTAATTAATCCATCCTATTAAGAAACGTTTCATGGCTCTAGCATAGAGCTGATGCTACTCTGGAGATATGAAATTACTGTGTCTGAATACCTGGGGCGCGCGGGCGGGACTTGAACCACTTCTTAGATTTTTTGAAAAATACCAAGAAATCGATATTTTTTGCTTACAAGAAATTTGGAACGGCGGAGAGCATACTATAGAAGCTATCGCCGCCGGACAACGAATGTCGCAAGTAGACTTTCAACTCCTGCGTAAGATTGGAAGCGTATTGCCCCAACATGTTCCGCATTTTCTTCCGCAATATCTTGATTTCTTTGGAATGGCAATCTTCGCACGAAAAGATCTCCCCGTGATAAGCGAACAACGTTATCCCATTTATCGGGAACCTGGATATATCTCCCCAGATGACATCGCGGACCATAGTCGCTTCCTACAAATGCTCACCATTCAGACAGGGCATGGACCGCTTATCGTGATGCACACGCATGGGGCCTGGCAACCTGGAGGCAAGAAAGATACACCCGAACGCTTGCTTCAGTCAGAAAAAATCATCGAAGCGACAAGAACAGCCCCGCATCCAGCGATCCTCTGCGGCGATCTTAATCTATCACTTGATACAGAAAGCATTCATATCCTGGAACGTGGCGGTTTTCGAAATTTGATTCGAGAATTTGCGATTCCATCCACACGAACGAGTATCTATACTAAGCCAGAACGCCACGCCGACTACGCGTTCGTCAGCGACGGAGTTGACGTCCAGAATTTTCAAGTGTTGCCCGACGAAGTCTCCGACCACGCCGCACTTTTACTAACATTTCACTAAAACCGTTTGTCATGACCAGGCGCACCCGTGCGGTTCACCCACCAACTCTCGTCTTTCGCGAGAAACCACCACTCATCTGCGCCCGTTTCGAGAATCATCTCAGCCAATTGCTGCCCCTCCGACGTCTTCAGACGCTTTATGGCTGACGGCAACCATTTAGGCGCGCGCGGATTTCCCAAATCCATCTGCTCTTTCAATGAGAGAATAAATTCCAACTGATCAGCATCTTTCACGAGTTGTGATTCACGCGTTCGCCGCGTCTTATACTCCGTAAGTCGTTTCAAAATATCCTGACCAAACGGAAGTCCACTCGTCATTTCATCAATCGCTTTAACTTCATCTGATTCTACGTATTGCTGTTGGATGTAGTTCAAATCACTGGTACGTGCTTCTGCAAAATCATGGAACAATGCCATGAGAACCATATGCTCGACGTTCACGTCCCCCGCCATATAACCAAGCGCGTACGCAATATAGGCAACACGATTCGTATGTTCAGCGACACTTTGCGCATCGTATCCCAGGAACGGATGATAGCTGCGCGGCACTTTAGCCAAGGCTCCGGACTCGAATAAGAAGTGTGCGATCTTTTTTAATGGCCCTGATTCCATAGTATTGAGACGATAATCCCCAGTGGAAGACTCGTCAAAAATGGCTACAGCCACCATGAACCAGCAATACTTCTAGGCCATCTTTGCTACTTCTTGGCTTTCTTTACGGCAGCCTTCGGAGGCGCTTTGAATTTTGCTGGAGACAATTGTTGATCTTTCGCGTAGTAAAACCATGCCCTTCCCGTCGCATCACCAAACACGACACCGGTCGGTCGCGTCGTAAGCACATCAAACGTTTTGAGATCTGGTTTTTGAGCGTCAGGCACGAACGATAATAATGTAATAATGTCTACGTCCGTCTCTCGCTTTGCATCAATCACATGCAATTCGAGTGGGATGTTCCAGCCTCGCTCATGCCTTTTTTCGCGGCGCGTGATCTTTAGACCTGACATTTTGTCGTTTACAATTTTCAGAAGCTTCTCATCAGTCCATTCAAAAGCGAGTTTAGGCTTCTCCACCTTAATACTAGTGGTCTCATTATCCCAATGCTTCACTTGATCCTTTTTAAACTGCTTCAACGCTTGATCTTCTGCTTTCTTTGAGAAGATCCCCAGTGCCGAAACAACAGCACGCTCTGTATCCTCTCCGCTCACACCTGATCCAACGAGCAACTCCCCCTTCGCATAAAGCGCCGAGGACGTTCCGCCGTCATACATCATAGCCCACGCAATATCCGGATACTTATCTTTTAAAAAGGCACCCAACGAAGAACCACCGCGTCCAAACGCAGGATAGGACTTCCCTGCGACAACAATAAGATACGCCGTTTTACGATCTGCAGAGATGGCAACCGCCGTGCGCGCGTTCTTTCCGACACGCCGCTCCCATTGCGTGTACTCATCAAACCCCTCCTTCTGGCTCTCTGTCAGCACCTCTCCATTCGCAAGGAAGAGTGGCCCCGCGCCCAACGCATGTTCTGGAAGACACTTTATGGCGTCTAGATTTTTCTTTTGATATTTCCCGATGAATAACTTCCCATCTTTACACACAATAAACGTACTGCGATCGGTTCGCTCTAAAAGAGTCTTTCCTTTCATGATCACCACATCTTCGAAGGCACCCCAGGGCCATTCAACATTAAAATAGGAGCCATTGATGGCGGCGAGTGCGCCTGATTCCTTCGCAAGATCGGACACGGGCAGGTACACAAATTCGTCGCGCAACTTTTCTTTCGCAGGATCCTTCGCTGGGTTAAACGAACGCCGTGGCACGATTGGATGAATAACCGTGTCTCCACCCGTCTTTACCTGAAGCACATAGATATCCGTGTCGAGATCACGCCAATGATTGAGCTTGGCTTCTTTACTGATTTGCACCTGATCATTGGTTTCTTTGTCTGTACCACCTTGTTTTTCCCAAGCTAGAAAACGCGACACAGCGAGTGTTGCATCTTCACGCAAGAGCGGTAAGGAAGGCGTGAGTTTATTCTTTGTACGGAAGATGAGTTTTAACCGATCTCCGGCAATCATAGCGCCCAAACGCTTCTCCGAAACGTCTCCAAGGTCAGCTGGATCAATATAACCAGCGGGTTTTGTTTGCAAACCTTGGAACGCAAACGACCGACGACGCAACGCAAAGAGTTGCTGCATTGCCTCATCACGACGCACCTGATCTGGACGCGCCGTCATAACAGGCACACCAGCCCCCGACAAACAGGCGCGAATATTCTCGGACGTCCAATACTGATTCGCCACCAAGCCAAGCTCAGGGCAGGCATCGCTCGTGCGTAAAAACATCAACATGTAGAGCCATTCATCTGGCGTGATTGCGACGCCGTATCCAAAGGTCGTTTCACTAAGCGACTTCATCCAGCCATTTTCTAGCACGGCTTGGATGTAGGTTTTTTCGTAGGTTGAATTCGTGACATCGGTAAATGATCGGGCATGAACAATCGTAGGCACGAAAACGAACGCCGCAAAAAATCCCGCCAAACATGGCGCAAAGAGCTTCATGGACTCCTAGTATATCATGCAGTAAAGTTTGTTCATTCTATGCCATCTTCTATTCTTTTCATCACTCTCAGTGGAACGCTCTATGCACTCGACACAAAAACGGGTGTAACCGCTTGGGAAACGACGATTGGGAATGGACGATCTCAGCTCTGTATTCACCAAAATCATGCCTATGTCGTCAGCGAAAGCCAAGAATTATTTGTTGTAGATACAAAAACCGGGGCAGTTATCAAAAAAGTTCCGCTGTCTGGCTTGGGTCAAGCACCCACGCTCCTGATCGATCATGATCAGGTCTACGTTACTTCAGGTGGAGTCGTACACGCCTTCCAGCTAGATGGAACACCCCTTTGGAAAAATGAATTCAAAGGCAAAGGAAATGGATCGATAAATATGGCGACCGACAATGCGGACCGCCAAGCGGATGAGTACTAACCGGGGTGTTATTTTCGAGCAATTCCAGATCTACACTTTTGGAAGACGTGGATACACAACCTGAGCCAGTTCTGCCTGCATTTTTGTTTTGAACGCAGTCGGCACGCGTGAAACCGCTACTCGTTCCCGCGTTGGATACGGCTCTCCATACAACTGATACGCAACGAGTCCCGTTAACCAAGACCACATTTCATGGAAGTGTTGCGAGTAGACTACGGGACAATTTCGCTGAGCCATTGGGCGCTCCTTCGTCAACGCCCTCTTCTGAGCAATAAAAGCTCTCGCTCGTTCAATTGTGTGCGGCGAAAACCCAAAGGCGCCTGTTTCACGATCTATAACACAACTCTCTAGGCTCATACGCGCCATAGAACCCGGCGTCTTACGGTGCACCGTCAGATCTGTAACCTCTCTAATAGCCGCAGACCCTTCCCGTGAGTTGTACTGCCAATATATGAGCGTCTTTTCCATGAGTGGATTCGCTCTAAAACGCGCGAACATCTCAGCCGTCATCGAGCAAGCGTATTCCTTCTCATATCGTTCGTGTAATGCCTGCAAAAGCTTGGTCCCAAAGGTATTAATATCTGCCGATCCAGGATAGGTCGTAGATTCAGTCGCCGGAATCCTCCCCAATTCATCCAAAATGCGATCTATGTTTTCTAAGAGCGTATTCGGCAGCGCGTCGCCTCTTCCTCGCCTCGCAGTTCTTAACGCGTGATCGAAAAGCTCTTCTCGGCTTTTAATGGCGGTTTGTACCTCTTGAAACAAGGACTCCCAAAAACGAGTTGAAGACATCTTTCTCTCACAGGCGTGCTGATCAATAAAAAACTCCCAAAAGTAATTCAAATAAATACTCTCAGTGGCATATCTCAAGTCCAAGAGCGTAGCCGCGTCTTGGGACGGATCGAGCGCATACGCCCCATCTGTCTCTAACAATTGTTCGCGAAACTCTTGAACACGCTTGGTACGGATATCTGCCCCCTCTGCCAGATTACGAGGAACTCCATGCTCTACGGGACAGACCCGCTCAACGTTTGGTGGTTTCATAGTTTCACCACCACATACTAGCGAATACGCTAGCCCTCTGCATCCTGAAAAAATCCACCCACCTGAATATTCCAGAGTTTTTGATAAATCCCTTCCTGCTTTACGAGCTCTTCGTGCGTTCCTGCATCCACGACTCGCCCCTTATCCATAATAATGATGCGATCCATCGACATGATTGTCGATAAGCGATGAGCGATCACAATCGTCGTCTTGCCTTTCATCAGCGAACGCAAGGCATCCTGGATCAACCCTTCCGATTCGGAGTCTAAGCTCGAAGTCGCCTCGTCCAACAGCAAAATTGGTGCGTCTTTGAGGATGGCGCGCGCAATCGCGACACGCTGACGCTCTCCGCCTGACAGCTTCACGCCACGCTCCCCAACATGCGTGTCATATTTCTCAGGCAAACGATCAATGAAGGCGTGGCAATGAGCGAGCTTCGCAGCTTTAATCACCTCTTTCAGTGAAGCGTTTGGCCGACCATATCGGATGTTATCGAGAAGTGAGCGATGAAAGAGAACCGGTTCTTGCGGCACGAGCGCAATGTTTGAACGGAGCGAGTCTTGTGTAACCTTTCGTACATCTTGGCCATCAATCAGAATCGCACCCTTCGTGACATCGTAGAATCGGTACAAAAGCTTCACGATCGTCGATTTCCCCGCTCCAGATGTTCCAACGAGAGCGATCTTCTCCCCCGGCTGAATGTCGAGCTCAAAATTATTCAGAACGTTGGCAGTGCCATACGAGAAATCAACCCGGTCAAACTGTACACGACCCTTGCTTACGCGTAAGACTTTTGCCCCACGTGCATCTTGAATTTGGTGCGGTTGATCCAAGATCTCCACCATTTCCGTTGCATCTGCGAACGAATTAAAGCAGGTGCGGATGAGACGTGAAAAATCTAACAGTTTGCCACTCAAAATCGCAAAGTAACTCTGGAATAATATAATGTCACCAGCCGTGAGACGCCCTTCGCTCCAGGCACGAATACCCAGCCACAATACAAAAACCTGAATCACGATCAAAATCATTGCCTGTACTGAATGATTCGTCAGATGCGACTTGAATATATGCAATCGCATGTTTCTCAGTGTATTCGACTCATGTTCGTACCCCTCCACTTCACGCTTATTCGCGGCAAACAATTTGATGGTGAGTTCGTTTGAAATAGTGTCAGACAAGAATCCCGTACAACGCGAGTCTTGTTCGGCACGCTTGACGTCATGACCCACTTTCCAACGTGCGTAGAAGTAATTATAGGCCATCATGATCGTAATCCAAGCCAAGACAATCAAACCGATCTGCGTGCTTCGATGAAACAAGACGATTAAGATCCCCGTAAACGAGACAGCGATTGGCAATAACCTCTGATCAAAGGCATCGTAGAGCTCTTCAAACGCTTTTGAGATACGTGTGATCCGACGCACAAGCGAGCCGCTAAAATTGTTCTGAAAAAACTGATACGAGTGGCCAAGCATGTAGCGATAGCTGGCCTGCTCGAGATCTGCCATCATGCGCGGCACAAGATACGCGTAGCCACGAAATAGAAAAAACAGCACCACCCAGGCCGCAACACTTGTACCCGCCAAGAAAAACACCACCGAAATGGGCCCGTCGATCCCGGATGAGCCGGTCGGTGGTACAGCCAAGACATCAAACAAGCGCTTGGCGACATAAGGCAAGGCCACCAAATGAATCGCCTCATACGCGATGCGCATGATCGTGAGCGCAATCGTGACAAAACGATAGCGCTTGATGTGCGAAAAAAAGACCCGCAAGACCGGACCAATCAGGTACGATCGATGTGAAGGAACAGACGCCATGTCGGACTAGTGTATGCTATGTAAATAGCTATGCCAATCCTTGCCCGCGAGTTTTGGCATCATATTGTTCAGCTATCTTGTACGTTTCGAAACGAACTGGCAGTACGTGGTGAATGTCTTCATTTTGATTCAGTGGTTAACCGATTCACTAGATGGTGCGCTCGGACGTTATCGCAAAGAAGGTCTTGTGAAATGGGGGGGGTATTACATGGATCACTTGTTGGTTTTTTTCTTGTGCGCCATCTTGATTGGGTACTCGCTTCTTATAACGTATCGTTACCCAGTCCTCGAGTTCTTAGTCCTCGCACTGTGCGGAGGCATCATGGTGACTACATTTGTCGTTTTTGGAACCACACAGGAATTCAGATTGGTCCAGTTAGGTTTCGGGCCGAGTGAAATTCGGCCTCTTTTTATCATCTTGAACATTTTGATCCTCGTCTTTGGAAAAAACCTACATCGCCCCAGCGCTGCCCTACGTTCTCGGTTTTTTGTTTCCTAGGATTATGTGTCGTCGTGTACCGCACACAACGTGATCTGTGGCAACGAGATATGGCAGAAAAACGTAAAAAAGAGCTGGTCAAAGAGGGTTGACAAAATGTCGAAAATGTGATAATTTAATACCAGTTAACAGTCAGAGATCGTGTCTGGTCGTAGGAACCGACTTTTATAATAAAAGATTGTAAACACGTGTGCTTCCACATCTTCTTTTCGTATAGAAGAGAACGCTTGGAAGCTCGCGGACAACCTCAACCCATTTCCCGTGAGCCTGGAGACGAACCCCATGAACACGCGCACCTTCCGCAACACCGTCCGCTCGCTCGCCCTCCGCGCCCTGCTCGTCGTCGCCTTCGCGCTCGCCGCGACCGGCTGCGCCGGCAACATCGGCCCCTCGATCGACCGCGGCATCACCGCCCAGATCTCGCGGAGTCAGCGGCTGCGGCTCCAGGGAGACACGGTCAACGCCACGCTCGCCCTGGACGGCCTGCAGGCCCAGATCCGCCTGGCCTGCGAGCTGGGTGTGGACGCCTGCCGCAACGCCTGCGCGCACGCGAACGAGATCTCCAACGAGCTCGCGCAGTGGGACGTCTGGCGCAGGCAGCGCGACGCGATCGGCCTCGCCTGGGACCGCGACGTCGCCATGACCTGCCAGATCGCCGGCACATCCGAGGCGAACATCTACCCACTCGGAAGCGAGTGAGAAACAACGACTCTCGCGCACCGCGAGGGAGAAGGGCGCACCGCCGCAAGGCGAGTGCTCGCGCCCGACTCCTTCGACGGTGCGCTCTTCGTTTTCAAACAGCTGATGGACTAACTCGAGCAATTAAAAGAAATTCCTGCTAAAATCAACGCACAGTGCATGAGCGTCACGCTCTAGATAACCGCATCCACATGATTAGCGTCAACATTACAAAATTTTTCCCCACAGCTGAGGGTGGTACCTTTACCGCCCTATCTGATGTTCGGTTTAGCGTCGCTCAAGGAGAATTCGTGACCATTTTCGGGACAAATGGTTGTGGCAAAACAACGCTTTTGAACATTCTGGCCGGACTCGATACCGATTTCATCGGCTCAGTCAGTGTACGTGGCAAGAATCCAAAAGAATCGACGATTGGTTTCGTGTTTCAAAACTACAATGATGCACTTTTCCCCTGGCGTAGCGCGATCGACAACGTAGCACTCCCACTTGTGGTGCAAGGAATCGATGCGGATACGGCACGAGCCAAAGCGCTTAAGCTCCTCAAACGCGTAGGCCTCGACCATAAAGCTAAAGAACGTATCTACACATTGTCCGGCGGACAGCGCCAACTCGTTTCAATTTGTCGCTCATTCGTGAGAGATCCGGATTTCTTGATTTTAGATGAACCCTGCAGTGCCCTTGACTATCAAACCACCAAAAAGGTGGAACTCGAGGTGCAGGACCTCTGGATGCACTCAAATATTCCGGCGCTCTGCGTAAGCCATGACGTCGATGAGGCCGTGTTCTTGGCCGACAAGGTCATCGTCCTCAGCCGCTCACCTGGACGAATCAAGGCAATTATTGATGTACGACTTCCAAGACCACGCACCCTAGAAACCTTCACAAGTCAGGAGTTTTTCGAGGTTCGTAACGAGGTCTTAAAGCATTTTTCGTATGAATAAAGTCACCTCATTTCTTCAGGCGATTGGTGCAAGCGTTATCTTGATTATCATTTGGGCGATTGCGACGTATGGAAAGATCGTCAGTCCCATTTTCTTTCCAACGCCTGGCGAAGTGGTTGACGCTATTGTGGTAGGAATAAAGAATTATTCCCTCCTCCGCGACCTTGGCGCGACCGTCTGGCGCTTCTTGGCCGCCTTCTTTTTGGCGGTCGTGATTGGCACACCGATCGGTATATTAATGGGTACGTCACACAAAATTTATCGCTCACTCGAATTCTTGGTCGAGTTTTTCCGATCAATTCCGACCACGGCGCTCTTTCCTCTGTTTATCTTGTTCTTTGGAATAGATGACCCTTCCAAGATCGCTGTCGCCACTTGGGGCGCCTCGCTTATCATCATCGTAAACACCATGTACGGCGTACATAACATTAAAAAAAATCGTCTTATTGTTGCGGATAACTTGAAGATGACTTCCTTACAAAAGCTCAAAGAAGTCGTATTCTTTGATGCCTTGCCTCAAATCGTTTCCGGCTATCGCGTCGCGCTTTCCATTTCGCTCGTGATTATCGTGGTGACGGAAATGTTTATCGGCTCTCGCTCCGGACTTGGCCTTCGCATCTTAAATGCGCAGCAAGTGTATAAAACAGACGATATGTTTGCCGCGATTTTCACACTGGGTGTCTTTGGCTTCTGCGTAAATAAATTCGTACAAAAGCTGGAAGAAAAAGTCGTACATTGGAAAGGACGTTAGAAAATCATCCAGATACGACGCGACCCCATGGCGCAGACATGAGGTACACGTCGTCGCGGCCATGGGGCCAAGCAAACTCACTCCGGGTAGATCAGACCGCCGCTCTTCACGAGCATGACGAGCCGATTCCCGGGATGGAAGGGATAGAAGTGCCAACGATGAGTGTCGCCAGGCGCCACCACCCCTGAATCGCCCAGGCACCCGAAGTTCGGACCGATGAAACGCGTCAGGAGACGCTCGAGTGCACACCAGTCCATGCGCATGACGTACTGCCTGGTCCTCGGTGCGGTCAGACAGGCAGCAAGCCGACCATCACGCTGCAACGAACCAAGCTCCTGTTGGCTAAGTCCGTAGACACGGTCGCCCTCTTGGCGCTCGAGCTTCATCTGCGTCTCGTAGAGCACAATCTGCTGCAGGTCGTCGAGCGAGACGAGCGCCCTTCCTGCAGTGACCGCTTGATCACGCTGGATGACCGTCTGGTGATCCGCTCCACGGACGTAGGCGGTAAGATCCTCTTCATTCGGGATCCCGAAGACGTGCATGTCGAGTCGGTGCGCGGTCGGGATGCCGAAGCGCGGACTCGTCCTATCAAATGTCCAGTCCATGGCGAATACTCCTTTGGCTCATACGTAGAGCCATCTCTGTGCATAGAAGGCCATCGAGCAGGATAATCTAATATTATTTTCGAATATTCGTCAAAAAGCCAGTTATCCCAACGGCGATCATCACGCCTTCAACGCGAACGGATTGAAGTTCGTCTCATGATCAAAATAGTCTTCTTGCTCTGCTCGTTTTAAACGACGGATATGGAAACAAGCGAAGCGATAGCATATTCTGCTCTCCACACGAATAGGCTATGATGCCCCCATGCACGTGCCGGTATTCCTCAAAGGACTGATTATCGGAATTGCCATCGCCGCACCCCTTGGCCCCATCGGGGCTCTTTGCATTCGTCGCACACTCCACCAAGGTCGCTTGTCTGGCATCGTGTCTGGACTAGGCGCAGCTCTGGCCGATAGTATTTACGGGTTCATCGCCGCCTTTGGTGTCACACTCGTCTCCAATGGACTCGTCGAACATCGTTTCTGGCTTCGACTCATTGGAAGCCTCTTCCTTCTCTACCTTGGGATCCGCACACTCAAAGCAAGCACATCCCTCCAAGAAGTTCCTTCAAAACTCGAAGACTTGGTCGGTGACTTCTTTTCAACGTTTTTACTAACGTTAGCCAACCCAATCACCATTTTAACCTTTGGGGTTATTTTCACAGAGTTTGGTTTGAAAAATCTTGAACATTCGCCCACCTCTGGCCACATTATGGTACTTGGCGTGTTTCTTGGATCAGCTACTTGGTGGGCCTTTTTATGTGGGATGGTTGGAAAAATCCGCGCCTACATCACCCCAGGCTTTTTGCGCGGCGTGAACCTCGTTTCAGGCAGCGTAATTCTGGCCTTTGCTGCGTTTGGCTTCTTCCGAGTGGTTCAAACATTCGTCTGGTGGCTGATTTAAAGCTATACTGGGGACATATGAAGACCCTCTTCGCTCTTGTTGCGAGCACCTTGTTCGTAATGAGTCCACTCGCCGTACCGCCTGTATTTGCCGCTGAAACACCCAGCCCATACGTCAGCTTCAACTTCACACACAAAGGCAAGGATGGAACGTTCGCCGTAAGTTGCAATGGCAGCCTTCGTGATACACGCATCATCGAAGAAGGTGTAGCACCAAAACAGGTGTGTGATGGCCAGTCGACACTGCAAGTAACATGGAATGGAAAAACCTCTACACAAGTGGTAGACACACGCCTACCAGCTCAAATGCCTTCGCTAGATGAGCAAGGCTCTTGGCCCCAGGATTATGGCATCCTGTGGTACACCCCACGTGTCGTGAACGGAACGCTTAAGCACTTTTTAGTGATTCAGAATAATACCTGGAACAACCTCTACGATGGCGTTGGCGGCGCTCAATCCGCTCAGACAATGGTCTTCAACTTGGATACACGTCAGTTCTCAACCATCGTGAATCCAAGTGGTCGCAAACTGTATTGGAATAAGGCCGGAACACGTGCCTTCTTTGTTCCGAATAGCTGCGGCGGAGCTGGTTGCGAGGCAAATTCAGCCATTATGGGAATTACGCTCACAAGCAAACAAGCTGTGATGCTGAGCAAAATAAAAGCGGCCTTCTCAAACGAATTCGAACCCAGCCTGACACGACCATATAACGCAGCAGGCGAAGAAAGCGTTATACAAACCTGGAAGAGCGCTCGTTGGGTGAATGACCGCCTGATCGAAGTGAAGTACCTAACAAATACAGGAGCCACAAAAACCCGCCGCCTGCCTTTCTAGATCGGGATTAGACTAGTAATAAGCGCCCTGCAAAGGGCGCTTATGTATTTCTTAGGTATACTGTTCGTGAGCTAGATCTTCCGAACTTCTACGAGATTCACGTTGCCTGATTCTCCAAGAGGCTCCCCCGCAACGATGACGATTTCGTCACCGGATTTCACGATCCCCTGCTTAAGAATGAGCGCAAACGATCGATCAATCAGATCACGCATCTTCCGGCACGAGGGAATATGTAACGGAATCACCCCACGCGACAACGTCAGCTGACGCACCACACGTTCACTCGCAGATGCGACAAAAATCGGCACACTTGGACGCTCACGCGACACAAGACGCGCCGCTTTTCCGGATAAACTCGATACCAAAATCGCTTTAGCATTACGCGAACGCGCCAGAAGCACAGAGATGTTCGTCATTGCTTCTTGGGTCGAAGCCGTCACATGCAGATGAGCGTCCTCAGTTCCTTTGATAGCCTGTTCAACTTCTTGAATGGTCGATGCCATGGTCTTCACGGCTTCCACTGGAAACGCTCCGGTCGCCGTCTCCCCTGACAACATCGTAGCATCCGTTGCATCCAATACAGCGTTTGCAATATCCGATACCTCTGCACGCGTAGCACGAGGGTTACGGATCATCGAATCCAACATCTGCGTTGCAACAATCACAGGCTTTCCCACCTCCAAACAGGCCTGGATCAAGCGCTTTTGAATAAGTGGTACTTTTGAAGCAGCGATCTCAATCCCCAAATCCCCACGTGCCACCATAATCGCATCTGTTTCAGCCACGATTTCATCCAGCACCTCGATCGCTTCTGGCTTTTCTACCTTGGCAATGATCTTGAGTGGCGCGTCGACTACAACCCCCGTCTCGCGTTCGTAGCGCTGAATTAAACGTCGCAGCTCTTTTAGGTCCTCTGCTGAACGAACGAATGAGAGAGCCACCCAATCAACCCCCTGTTCAACTCCAAAACGCAGATCATCACGATCTTTCTCGCTGATGGCGGAAATAGAGGTCTTTGTCTCTGGCAAGTTCAACCCTTTATGCGAAGTCAATGAACCACCCTGCAAGACACGACAGATCACGTCTTGACCCTTCACTTTCAAAACTTCGACCGCTAACAATCCATCGTCCAGCAACAGTTGCTGCCCCGTCTTCACGTCCTTGTGCAGCATTGGATAGGTCACCGGAATTTTTTCTGGCGGCTTACCTTTCCCGGTAGTAAAAATAATCTCCTCTCCCTTTTTCAGGGTGACGCCTTCTTTAGGAAGCTCCCCGACGCGGATCTTTGGGCCTTGCAGGTCCTGCAAAATAGCAATAGGTCTTCCCGTTGCTTTTGACGCTTTTCGAATTAAACGGATCAGCTCGGCATGATCATCGTGAGACCCATGTGAAAAGTTGAGACGACAAACATCCATCCCCGCTTCGACCAACTCAATCAACTTTTCAAGTGTGTGACAGGATGGACCAATCGTACAAACAATCTTGGTGTTTTTTTGAAACATACAGAGCGCAGAGGAAAAGATGGGAAATGATTAGAGATTAGCCTTTCGTTCTTCGAGCGTGAGGCGCACAACCTGCTCTTTCCCGTCACGAATGAGTTTGAGCTCAACTTCGTCGCCAGGTGCGAGACGCGATACGAGCGATGCCAACGAATGCGCCACATCAAGCTTCTGACCATTCAATTCAAGGAGATGATCATTTACCCTAAGACCCGCCTTATCCGCCGGAGATCCAGGAATAACCGAGGGTGACGAAGAGGAGCTACTCGGTTGAATAAAGACGCCGTACTCTTTTGATAATTTCTCCCGCTCAGCCACCTCCTTATCAACCTGCGTGTAACGTACGCCAATCCAGGGACGCACAATCTTCCCCGTACGCTTTACGCTTTCAACAGCTTGCTTCGCGACATCAATCGGTAAGGCAAAGCCGAGTGATTGGGCGTTTTCTGAAATTGCTGTATTTACGCCGAGTACATTCCCCTGGAGATCGATGAGTGGGCCACCAGAATTCCCTGGATTGATGGCGGCATCGGTTTGAATGGCACCTTCAATCACTTCAGTCGCACTGCGCGTGCCAGCCACCAATCGACGATTCACTCCAGAAACAATACCTTTCGTCACCGTGTTCTGAAATTCAGATAACGCATTCCCAATCGCAATCACCGTCTGACCGATTTCTGCCTTATCGCTATCGCCGAACGACAGGAACGGAAAGCCTGTGCCATCAATTTTCAAGATCGCAAGATCAAGCGCCGGGTCAATGGCGAGCACCTTTCCACTCAACTGACGCCCATCCAATAATACGACCGTGTACTCCGCCTCCGAATCATCCACCACATGACGATTCGTAACGATATAGCCATCCGAAGTAACTAGAAACCCAGAACCACCGCCCACACGCAATCGTTGTTTTGGGGCTGATGCGGTCGTCGTAGCCGTCTGAGGTCGCTGAACGTTGGGCGAAAAAAAGAAGCGATTGTTAAACAAGTCTGAAAAAAAATCATCGGGTGCTCGCGTAGTGAGTTCTTTTGTTATCACGATCGAAACAACAGCTGGTGAGGCACGCCGCACAACATCAATCGTCTGCATCTCTTCTTTACGAAGTTCTGAGACTGGACGTGTGCGCGTGTCGAGCTGTCCGCTCGGCACAGAACTATTTGCGGGAGCTACCGGTTGCTGCCCATAGCGCGTCACCGCAATGCCACCCAACGCACCAGCTCCAACCGCGGCTACAAGATATGCAGCCATCCAACGAGATGCAGACATAGGTAGAACTATTCTACCAAATCGGATAGTTCGTCGCGAAAGGTTTTAATGTCTTCAAAGGAACGATAGACCGACGCAAAACGAATATAGGCAACTTTATCAAAGGTTTTGAGAGCATCCATGACGATTTGCCCCACGTCTGTGCTACTGATTTCACCAGACTTTCTTCTTTGGATGCTCCGTTCTATAGATTGAACAAGGGTGCGAAATTCGGAATCCGTATGCTGACGCTTTTCAAGCGCACGTCGCAGACCACGTTCCAATTTTTCACGAGCATACGCCTCACGTCGGCCGTCGCGTTTCACCACTGTCACATCCAAAAGCTCAATTTCTTCGAGTGTCGAAAAACGATATTCACATGTGTCACATACGCGTCTACGACGAACCGAAGTCCCGTTCGGTGATAAACGCGAGTCAAGAACTTTGGTATCGGTATGACCGCAAACGGGACAGTGCATGGGTTACATCAACTTCTTACGGATAAAGGCCGGGATATCGAGATCTTCTTCGTCCGATGCAGCAGCGGGCGCCGGAGGAGGAACCGGCTTCTGAGGAATGGGTGGGGCTACTGGACGCTGAGACTGTGGAGCCGCATAAGAAGGCGGCGACACATGCGGTTGACGAGCGGCCGGTGCTGGCGCTGGTGGTTTGCGGTAGATCTCTGGAGCTGGCTCTTCCACGTACTCAGACTGCTGCTGAATCGGCTGTTGGGTGTAATTACTGTAGGTCGGTGCTTGCTGCTGAGGCTGTTGTGGTTGAGGCTGCGTGTAGCTTGGTTGCTGTGGAGCTGGAGCGGCGGCTGGAACAGTTCCCGAAGCACGAGGAGCGTTTTGGAACGAGTACTTTTCGAGTGGCTCCGGAGGAGGCGTCGTCGAAATCGTTCCCGTACGTGGCTGAATAGTGCCAGACGTAAGGACGGTCTTGGCCTTTGGCATCCCTGGACGCGTTTCGAAACCTGTCGCGACAACCGTAACTTTGACCTCGTCCTTCATCGATTCGTCGATAATCGCACCGAAGATAACCTTTGCCTGTGGATCAGCCGATTGAGTAATAACCTTTGCCGCCTCTGATACTTCGTACATGCCGAGATTCGAACCACCGGTAATCGTGAAGAGGATCCCCTTGGCACCGTCAATGGAAACTTCGAGGAGCGGCGATGCAACAGCAGCTTTCGCGGCATCAGCGGCACGGTTGTCACCATGACCACGGCCGATACCCATGAGAGCGGAGCCGCGGTTCAACATAACAGAACGAACGTCCGCAAAGTCGACGTTAATAAGCCCAGGAACCGTAATCAGCTCGGAAATCCCTTGCACACCTTGGCGCAACACATCATCCACGATTTCGAAGGCTTCGACCAACGATGTCTTGCGATCAATAATCTGGAGAATGCGATCGTTAGGAATCGCGACGATGGTGTCGACCTGATTGGCAAGTTTTTCGTAGGCAGCATCGGCGATCATGCGACGCTGCGCACCCTCGAAACCAAAGGGACGCGTCACAACAGCGACCGTGAGTGCCCCCATTTCCTTTGCAACGCTGGCGATATACGGAGACGCACCCGATCCAGTTCCACCACCAAGACCACACGTGATGAACACCATGTCGGCGCCCTTCAGCATTTCTTTGATCTCATTTTGACTTTCCTCAGCCGCGTGAAGACCCACTTCTGGATCCATACCAGCGCCAAGACCACGCGTGATGCTCTTTCCAATATGAAGCTTCTGTCCGGCTTGCGAGGCATGCAGCGCCTGCAAGTCCGTATTCATGGCGATAAACTCAACCCCGCGAATCTTCGAAGCAATCATGCGATTCAGCGATGATCCACCGGAGCCTCCAACACCAATCACCTTGATGGTGGCGAGCGCTTCGATTTCGGGTTTGATTTCGGCCATAGGACAATGTCTACAAGGAGTGTTCAAAAATGGCTCAATAGAGAGAAGAAACGTTGTTCACTGCCACCATACTCACCGGTGCGGACAGGGTCAAGAGAAAAAATCGTTCACGGTAAGAACGATTTAAAAATTCGTTTGAGAGGTTCACTGATTTTTTTTAACGCCTCTCCACCTTTCGCTGCGTAACCTGAGCCATTTTTCGTCGAGACACCAGCATCTTCGCGCTCCGCGTTATAGCCCCACAAGACAAGTCCTACGGCTGTGGAAAACGCTGGATCTTGAACGAGTTCCGTGAGTGGCGTCGTGATTCCAGCAGGCGTTCCAACCGACACTGGCAAACGCAGGACCTGACGCGCGATTTCTGTCATACCACCAAGCTTCACCCCACCACCTGTGAGAATCGCCCCCGCTGGCAGCATTCCGCTTCGTTCAATTTTCTTGAGCTCCTTTTCGACTTTTTCAAAAATTTCCTCGGCACGAGCTTGCGCAATATCAGAAACAAAACGTCGCGAGACAATCTCTGTGTGGTCGCCGCCCAGTTCACGCAAATCAATCTCTTCGAAACGATTCGCAGAATCAGCATGAGCACTCGCAAAGTGACGCTTGATGTGCTCGGCAAGCTCAAGTGACGTACGCAAGCCAATCGCGAGATCTGAAGTAATATGGTCCGCACCCAACGGAAAAATCGCCGCATGGAGCAAGTCCCCTTCTTCGAACACCGCAACGCTCGTTGTACCAGCCCCGACATTAATAACAACCGTTCCAACATCGCGTTGACGTGGTGTCGTCACCGCCTCAGCTGAAGCGAGCGGCGCAAACACCAATTCACGCACCTCGAGACCGGTGCGGAAAGCGGCTTTCGTGATATTGCGAACATGCGCCGAAAAACCCTGAATAATCTGCGCTTCCGCCTCCAAACGAATCCCCTGCATTCCGACTGGATCCTTAATCCCTGTCTGACCGTCGACACTAAACGCCTTCGGCAAGATGTGAATGATTTCCTGGTTGGCTGGGTTCACCACCGAACGTGCTGCCTCAAGAGCACGATGCACATCCTCTTCACGAATCTCCCCCTCCGGGCGAGAAACTCCGATCACTCCCTTCGCTGCCTGAATCGTGAGATGCACCCCGCCAATCGACAAATAGACTTCAGAAATCGGCAAGCCAATTTGGCGCTCGATTTGCTCGAGCGACGCCGAAATTGAACTGACGACATCTTCTAGTGAATTCACCGATCCTTTAGAAATCCCCTGAGACGGCACCTCGACCGCCCCAATCACACTCAAAACCTCTCGCTTGTCCGAACCGATCGATACCTGACCAACCGCGAGCCGGATGGCCGAGCTCCCGAGATCGACACCAACGATCAGGTGATCTTTCATAGGCGGACAAGAAAAGGAGTCAGATAGGGCCAGAAGATACAAACACCCACCACAACAGCGGAAATAGAGGCAATCAATACAGCTCCAGCCATCACATCCTTGACCTCTCCAGCGTACTCATTAAGCCGTGGCTTTAACAGGTCAAGCAGGCGTTCGATCGCGCTGTTGAGCAATTCTAGCACCAGGACAGATACAGACACAATGAGAATAAGCAAGCGCTTATCCCATGTGAGTGGCAAGGCAAGAGCGAGGGTATTCGCGAAGAGCGCCCCCACACATTGGATGCGAAAATTTTGCTCCGTTCGATAGACAGAAAAGACACCCCGTACAGCATGCCTCACACTTCGTAAGAATCGAAAAAGACTCGACATAGACTTAGGCGGTTACCCGCTCAACAACACGCTCCTGAAGACCAAACATCGTGAGCTCATCTTGTTTCGTTGCATGATCGTACCCCGCCAGATGCAATACACCATGCACTATCAGACGCACCAATTCTTCGTGAAGCGAGATACTGCGACGCTTCGCCTCTACCTTAGCGTAAGCTGGACACACGATGATGTCGCCCCAGGAAGAGGACTCTGCCATACCTTTTGGGAGCGCCGCCTCAAGACTTGAAAACGACAAAACATCCGTTGGACGGTCTTTTTTACGATACTGCTTGTTTAATACCTGTATCGCCGGAGAGGAAACAAACGATAAGGAAATTTCCACCGGTTTTTTCACACGCAAAAGAGCTGTCAGTTCATTACCGATACGCGACAGATCTGTCTCTTGGAGTTCCGAGGGAAGCCTTGTAGTCAAAAAACGGATCATGGGGTGGTAGAAGTGCTGGCCGCAGGCGGCGTAGAGGTGGTTGTATTGGTTACAGTGACCGGTGTTGTCGTTGTTGTAGTAGTGGCCGTCGTTGTAGCGGTCGTGGAAAGCATATCTGGCGTTGAACTCGTCGGGAGATTCAAAAGCGATCCAGGGCCAGAGTTAGACGGGGTAAGCGTTGTCGGAATAATCGCCGCTCCATTCAACGCAAGAGAGTTTAGCATCATTTCCAGGGTCGTGCGGAAGTTGACGAATGGCTGCGCCTGAAGATCGAACGTAATATGAAACACCGCATCCCCCCAGGCGAGCCAAGCTTGCATACGATCAGGAGCATACACCCCGCGCAAACCACCCTTTGTAGTGAACTCACCGAGCGCTTCTACGGGCTGATTAATGCGTGCCGAAACCCATGGAATCACGTCTTGTTTCGATGGATTGGATTCAACAGAAACAATGAAACGTTCGCCCCTGCCCGTCTCGAGCAAGACACGGGTCGCATCGCTCGGATCAGGTCCAGTGGTCCATGATGCCGGAACATACATCACCCAACCACTCGCCGCGGTAAAAGAACGAACGAGACCCGATTCAAGGAGCTTACCAGGTGCCGCCGTCGCTGGATTATACAAGTGAAACACTTCGTTGCCATCGAGAAAACGATCACCATCACTGTCAGGTCTTTGTGCGTTTGTATTATACAAAGACTCTTCAACATCGGTCAGACCGTCCGAGTCGGTGTCAAGACCGCCAGGTGGAAGAGTTGGCTTGGGCACTTCCGGTGTCGGTAATGCTGGAGTCGTCGCCGACATATCGTTCGATGGAGCCGAATCCCCACCTTCACCCGTCGCGATCACATGATAACTATAAGAGGTGCTCGGCTGCACGGTCACATCAATAAACGCATTGCTATTCGCGGGCAACGTTGTAATACGGGTAAACGGATTGGTTGAATCAAGCGCCCCATCTTTGCGCTCAATGTGATAGCCCTGCTCGTTACTCGCCGCATCTGTCCATGCCAAGGAAATCGCTCCCTGACTGGGCAGCGCTGATAAGCCGCTTGGCGCCTGAGGAATCGGTTTTGGTTCGACGACCACCACCGGAACCTGCTTACGAAACAAGGCGTCTCGGTTGAAGTACACAAATCCTCCCCCACTCAGCACAATCACCCCTGCGACAACACCGATCATTGCCCATGGTGTGCGACGCGCTTCTGGTGGACGGATCAAGGCAGCTGGATTCGGAGCAGCAGGCGCCGGAGGCGGCACACGTGCCGCCTCATCTTTTTCCGCGGAAGTGAGCGCCTTCAATTTCAAGGCAACTCCATAGAACTGCTCTGGGATCGTGATGATCTCAGGCATTTTTTTGACAGCCACTCCGGCTGCAGTAGGAGATGATGAAGAAGGTGCAAGTGCCATACGAACAAAGAAAAAATTCTACAACGTACACGATGGATTTGCGCACTTACCTGGACCAAGTGGGTTAAAGCCTTTTTGCACCTCGACCCCATCAGGATATGCATCACCATCCGTATCTGGAACAAGAGGGTTGGTTCGATGCTTTAGTACTTCATCTCCATCCGTGAGTCCATCGCTATCCGTATCTGCGAGCGCTGGATTCGTTCCTAACTCGATTTCACGCGCGTCTGACAGACCATCCGCATCTTGATCAACCGGTTGAGCTGGTTGAACAGGGGCAGGCTGCGGCGTACCCTGATCTGCCGTGGCTGAAGTCGGGGCTCCCAGTCCTACACCATTTGGATCAATCGAAGATGGCAGTGGAACCGTGGCGCCCTCTGGAGGCGTCACGACTGGCTTGGAAGGAATTTCTTCTGGCTCACCGAATTCCGTCGTACCTCCAACAGGCTCATCCGCTGGAACCATCGGTGCAGCCGAAGAAGGTGTCATAGCATCATTCGTTGACGTCGCAACCGGTGCAACTGGCAACGCCTCCATCACCTGCTGAGCTGGACGGCGAATGGCGAAAAACCAAACCCCTCCCGCAATCACACCCAACACCGCAACTACTGCCAAGGCAATCAACACGTAGTGCAACACCGGTGGATGATGCGGCTCCGGTAAAGGAGATAACACACGCTGTGGCGCCATAGGAGAAGGCGCTGCCGGAGTCGCAGGCATCGGAGCCTGGCTCGCAACGATCGGAGGAACAGGCGCAGACATTGGCTGTGGCGCAGACATCGGAGAAGGAGCGGGAACCTTATCTACTCCCGAAAACATATCATCCGCAGCAGCGCTCGGCATAGCCGCCGGCGCGCTTGGCATCGCCTGAATCGGTGGAGGTACTGGAGAGTTAATCGGTGGTACCGGTGGCGAGGCAGGCGCTGGCTGCGTTGGAAGATTGACGGGTGATTGAAGGTCCATAAATGAAGTGATGCATTAGATTCGACAATCGGGACGAGCGCATCGCCCGGGTCCAAGAGGATTGTACCCGTTTTTGATCTCGTCCGCATCCTTGAATCCATCCCCATCCGTGTCTGGCTCCGTTAAGTCGGTTCCGTAGACGCGCTCTTGATCATCTGAAAGGCCATCCGCATCTTCATCAAAGACCGTTGTCGCACGTGATTCAGGAGCCGCAGGAACAATCGGCTGCGGTTCAGGCACCGGCTCAGCGCGTGGAGGGGCAGCGAGTGGATCACTCCCCTGCCTAACCTCATCCTCATCAGAAACTCCGTCGGCATCCGTGTCGCGTAGCGATGGATCCGTACCAATCGCCTTCTCCTGATCATCCGAGAGACCATCACCATCACGATCGAGCACCTCCGCAGCCGTCGACGGAAGATCATTTGACGTGGTTGAAGCAGCGCCAAGCGTCACCACCGGCTGTTCGGTCACAGCAACTGTCGCCACAGTCGCAGACTCGTCTGACACAGAATCAATTCCAGACGAAGCCCGATGGCGCATCACGAGAATCCCAGCAACTAAGATCACACAAACCCCTCCCCCGATCGCGACAAATCGGAGGAGAGGCCGTTCAGACGCGTGTGAAAGAAGCGACATGATAAGGAGGAGTAAATGCACGCTCACCTAGTAACGAGGCATATCCCAGTCAATCCCGCCGAACCCTGTTGGAATTCCACCAAAGTGCAACCACGAGGAACTTCCTCCACTTGCCCAGTTCGTATCCGGCAAACGACTCGCTTGGACACTTGGCGGCTCGCCTGGGATCAACTCACCACCACATTGATAGGCTGTTTGATCACGGCGAATCGTGACCTCACCCGTCGCCACATCCTGCTGATAAACCAGCCAATATTTTCCAGAACAGCGCGGCCGGCTCACCCCACCCGGTGGACCATCCGGTGGATCAATCTGATAGATTCTATTGTGCGTGACGACCCAAACACGGCTCTGCGTCTCTTGATAGAAGCGATAGGACGGCATCGTAGCATTCTGAGACGCTGTACTGCGCTGATCAGAGAGGTAGAACGAGAACGTACCCGTGCGATCAGAGAGTGGACTTAACCGATAGCGAATCGCTTGAGGGCCATTATTCACCGTAAAACAAGCTCCGGCTGGTGCTCCCGGTACCGTACTTCTAGGACAGAACAAACGCGCGTGTGGGATCTGCGCCAGATCGGTCACCCCTTGGAATCCTCCTCCGTTATCCTGTTCGTGAATATCACGCTGACAGGTAGCCCCTGTTCTCGTGTCATACGTTGGACCACTCGGACAGGAAACACTTGTGAACGGCGTCCCCCAATTCCAGGAACGGTTCGCCGGTAAGATCAAGTGAGCTAACAAGAATCGACCACCTAAGCTTCTATTCCAGGCATGTACCACCATTGACTCGCCGTTAGCAACGCGAGGAATCAAGTAGATGATGCCGTCTTCATTATGAATCCCCTCTTCCGTAAACGCTGACACGCTGAAGAGGTCGGATTCATAGGTCCAATATCCGCCATTCGCTCCTTCGTTGTATTCGCTCGTCGCCGGGTTATCACGGGTGAATTCCACAAAAACACGGTAACCACCACAGGATGTATTCGAGTTCAAGCCAGAGAAGCTGAAGGAACCTGAGCTATTTGTGGTCTGTGTAGCGACACGACGACCGTTGCGGAGCAAGGAAACTGTCGCACCAGCCACGGCACGATCTGAATAGACCGCATCACGCACCGAACCGTTAATCACCCCACTACCGGACGCGGTACACGTCTGACAACCGCTATACCCACAGGTTCTCGCACATGAAATGATGTCCGTTCGCGGTCCAGTACAGACCTGTGCAGCGAATTCTGACGGAACAGGCTGAGGCGTTGTAGATGCCGGATGGAAGGTACATCCATCACCCAATGAACAGGCCTCAAAGATCGCCCCCTCAACGCACCCTTCACCCATCTCCCGCTGCGTACACAAGACCACACCATTCGGATGCTCTGGGGAGAAATCCGTAGGTGACAACATATAAGCATCATGAGCGCAACGCACCTGCTCGGCATAATCGAATCCCAGGCCTGTACAGGTCAAACCCGCTGCAGACTGCACACCAGCTGCACGATTAAAGTCTGCTCCATCACACTGCTCTGCCCCGTCCACCTCAGCATTTCCGCAATACCCACCAGAGGAAGCTGTCATGCGGCAGCGATCCGTACAGGCGGCACACGTTGAACCATAGTCCGCACCTGTACACCCCTGTCCATTCCCTCGTCCATAGTCGCACTCCTCCGCACCAACATTCATGACACCATCCCCACACACGTTGGCGAGACAACGGTTGGTACACGCATCATTATCGTTACGATTGCCGTCATCACAGGCTTCACCGGTATCGATGATGCCATCCCCGCAATAGTTAGCAGGAAGACAAGCTGACCAAGGATTCCAGTGACACTGACGCGTTGCGCCAGGCACGATGGTTGTCTGCGGAGCTGCACAGCTACGCGTGCGCTGCGTTTCGTACATGATACAACGATACGCCGCTCCACAGAACGAAGAAGTACAACTTGTTTGACCTGGAGGACAGGTACACACCTGACGATCACGTGAGACACCATCAACCACGATTCCTCCCGCGCACAATCCAACCTGAATGCCACTACAGGCACGATCCTGTGGATTACGACCGCATAGGTCAGATCCGCTTATCGGACCAGACGCACAATCACTTCCTTGGTTTCGAGGATCACAGGCTTGTCCCGTGGCACCAGCACTACACACCGATCCTGTATAACGCTCCGGAGCATTTCCATCACACTGTTCAACTTGTCCACCATCTCCAATAGATTCTGTCTGAACAACTCCATCACCGCAGTGTCCGGAAACTGACCGACAATCCACCCCGCAAGTCTGATTCAAGGCACACGCAGCGCCGCGATAGTAGCCGCTCGTATCACAGTACGCGCCGTTACGATCTCCTAAGTCACAAGTTTCCCCTGGACTCAACTGACCATCTCCACACATCGCAGAGAATCCACGACAGCTGCGATCACAATGACCGTAGCGGCCATTCAAATCTCCATCATCACACGATTCACCGTCTTCAACACGACCATTTCCACATTGAATGCGTGGCACACAGGTAGCCCCTGGAGCGGCCGTGAATCCACTACAATCTGCGCGACAAACCTCATCTATTCGCCCAACAGATGCACCGCCCGCAATCGGACAGCTTCCCTGTCGTGTCTGACTCGGCTCACACAGCTCATTCGTTCCAACCACACCATCTCCACAGATTCCGCCTAACCCCAGACTTCTTCCAAGACACACTCCGCCGAATTGAAGACGTCCACCCTGAGCAGTACATACACCCGTTCCTATTACACTTAGACGATCCGGCCCCATGACATTACAGTCGCTATCCTGGATACACAGGCGACCATTACTCGCTCCGTCCGAAACACAGCGACGCGTTTCCGGCAGAATCGAAGGCGTGTAGTTCCCAATAGCTTGATATTCCAATTCTGTGCCAAGTTCATAGCGATTTCCACCATCAACCGAGCGATACTGATACAAACGAGACACACTGTGAGCATTTGTGGGCTCCAAGATCGGACAACGATAGGTGCTACTCACGGCGTTCCAACAGGTAGATGGGTCAAAGCCCTGAACCGCGACACAGCGGTCACCGCTACTTCCACAATCCGAATCCTCCATACAGGCCTGACGAGAAGCAAGACATTGACCACACGAAACGTGCACGTTCAACGGATCTTCCGGTAGGGCTTTGCCAACAGCCTGAGCAAACACTGACTGCCAACTTGGCCAACGGCTGTTCACAATCGTCTGCAAGAAAGTTCCGTTCTGGATAGTTGGGTATTTCCCATCTCGACGCTTCGCTGCCTCAAGCTGACCAGCCATGTACTGAAGATCAGCCATACGCTTCAAGTCACGCTGCAATTTTTCCTTCGAGCTCGCACAGTACCCGTTACGATCAAGACGGACACACTCCCAATCGGCGGTACAGGTGATCGCTGTCGAAGTCGTATTCAGTCGGAAGAGATCGCCTGTTCGTGTACGACACGTATTATCCGCGTCATTCAGCACATTTGTATTGAAGGTGAACCCATCGACAACCTGTTCAAAGATCGTTCGAATCTGAGTTGAAGCGTTTGGGTTGTGAGACAAGACGTAGATATCGGTAGTGATATCACCCGCATTCTCAGTAATATTAGCCGCACCAACATACAGCGTTGAACCGTCACGAATTGCTTCATACCCATCAACCGTCGTCGCCTGAGGAGCACCCGAGAATCCTTGCGCGACGTACCAGTCCTTCGGCGAAAGATGTAATGGGTTCGCCATGATACGTACACCAATCGCATCCGAGCGGAAGGCTGGATTAGCAAACGAGAAGATATATTGTCGCTTGATCCCACGCGCAACATCAGACGCATTATCCTCCAAGCGATTTACTACAATTTGCGGCAAGTCATCACCCGGCCCCGTCTGGCCAGCATCCAAACAATAGTAGAATGAGAAGTGATACTCCTGATCTTCAAAGCGCGGCGCTTGACCAGGCAAAACACCCGGCGGAATCCATGGATTGTCACACAACAAGACCGTTGAGAGCAGTGCCGAACTTCTGGATTGACCCGCCGTTGTCGACGAGCTCACACGATCGGCCGTAATTGTGACACCAGTCGCAATCAACGAAGTCCCGCGCTGGTTCTGTGCGGTAGTGGTTGTATGAGAGATCTGTGGCGTCGTCGGCACAGGTGGCGTCACCGACAAGATGTTTGGACGAGACGATGCCCAATCACGCCAGCCCCAACTGTAGAGGCCTGGAATTGGCGACAACGGCACGATTTGACCGAGATGATGTGACACGGCTCGCGCAATGTAGCGATGGCGCTCATTCGATTTATAGAAGAGCGTTGGATGAGATGGATAGGTATCAACGATACGCACTTCGTCGATCGTACAGATGCGATCACCCGTGCTGAAATCCCACGTAATATTTCCATCCGCATAGATCCCATTCGCGCCACGAATTCCACGACGCGTCGAGGACGTGCTTGCCGTTCGAATGGAAGGATCCCCTAATAACGTGACTCGATACGTTGTTGAGGCATTTAAGGCCTCGTCCAACAAGAACACAGCACGCGTCTTTGGCGTTTCAGACGTTTCATCCTGTTCGAAGGTGACCGATCCACGCACAACCCCAGAACACCATGGAAGCACGCTTTCTTGGGCAAATACCGGGGCGAACCACGACTTGATCTTTGCCACAAATGAACGGAACGGAGCACGCCAATTGAAGGCCGTTGGAACCGCTCGATCCAAACGACTCGTTCCCGTTGGACATTCACTCGAAAGCGACTGTGTAGAAACCAGGAAGTTGCCTCGAATCGTCCCCTCGTTCATCAACTGATTAAACGTCGAAGAAATCAACACGTTTCGACAGACATCTCTTGCTCCGGCCGCTGGATAGACGGTTGCCGTTGGACGTACCGCACAACATCCACCAGAGGTAAGACCTCGCGCAACCGCCGTGATCCCCGTACCAACCGTTCTGCAGTCTGCTTCTTGCGTGAAGTTACACTGCACACCGTAGATCGCAGAACCATCACGGTTCATGTAGCGCGCGCCAATGTTCGAAGACATGCGTCCTGCGTTGTCTCTCAACTCCGTTTCCGTTGGCTCACGCAAACCAACAATCTCGAACAACTGACGGTTTGTGATCTCAAACCGTGGACCGCTATCCCCTCCACCCACGACCGGCGGCGCATCACACTGTTCACCCGTACCTACAACACGATCACCACACAGCGATGGTTCTGGGTAAGCCGGACTCGACCCTTGCATCAAACAGCGAGCGGAACAACCAGGTCCACCATCACAATCTTCCCCCGGCTCAACACCACCGTTTCCACAACAGGCGGTTGCGCTGAAGCGAGGACAACTAGGCGTTCCCTGTTTCAAACAGGTTTTAGCATCACATAGATCTGAGAAATGCGTTCCGTCAAAACAACGCATCACCCCAGCCACCATGTGACAATAGGCAGAAGTAGCATCACCGGGAGTGCGCATTTCACAGGTCTCACCAAGCTCAATGCGACCGTTTCCACACAAGCGACGCTCACCCCCTACTGAACCACGGTGTAAACACTGATCGGTACAGCCACTCCCCGTTCCTTCGGCACGATAATCACAGGTCTCACCATCGGAAACGTCACCATTTCCACACGTAGACCCACCACGAGCCGCTCCCAGCGCCTGACAACGATCACTACAACCACGACGCTCAACAACCTGACAGGTTCCGCCCGTTCCACAGACAGTGGTATCACGCGTACAATCACGTCCCGGTGTCGATCCACCAACACAGCTGCGGCCCGGATCACACTGTTCCCCGATCTGCAGAGAACCATTACCACAGGTACCAGGAGCTAGATCCGTGACGCGGGCTCGCGGATTCCACAAGCACGATGTAGAGCAGCTTGCCCCCGTTCCGTTACTGCGACCCAAATCACACTCCTCCGAATCTTGCGAACCCTCTGGCAGAATCAAACAATTCTTACTTGAATCCTGACGTGTGACACAATCTGGATTCCCTACCAAACATTCACGGGTTCGATCAGAACGACGCACGCAGTAGTTCACGTCCGTTGTTTCCACCGTTTCGTTTCCACAGATCGCCGTACGACCATACACGCCATCAGAACCGGCATTCAGACACTGATTCGTACAATGATTCGGCAAACGATCAGCCAAGGCAACACTCGCACGACCGCCGCCAATACGCACGAAGTCCGCCACGCGTGCATCGGAGCGCGACCAAGTTGTATTACGTTCCGAGATCAACATCTGACCATCACGACTGCAGGAATCTGGCGCGCTGATTGGACTCGCGATGAATAACTGGCGCAAACCAAAGGCAACTTCGTACTTGACGCTCGGCACAACTTCAACACGCACCGGGGTACAGTGAGCGGCCGCTCCCGCCTTGACACGAAACTTCCAGGTAAAGCCAACCGGGTCAGATTCGTTTAACCCTGTCAGCGGCAAACGACCATAGGCAGAACGCATTCCTTCGAGACCACCGATAATCGTAGCCTTGTAGAATCGGCCAGGATCAAGTTGGCTGATGCGAATAGATTCACCCGTATCTGGATCACGTCCGGCAATCGAAGGCTCCACCTTCATCATGGTATCCGTCGCAAACGAACCGGCAGGTGTAATCAGATCAATGATTGCTTCAGATAAATCAAGCGTTAGATCCGTTTCTCGACACGACTCATTCGTACAGCGCTTGATCTCAATATTTGGCACGCGCACCCCGCCAACCGTGCGGAACAAATTCGCGCGATCCATGGCGACATTGAAGCGCGCCCAGACCGCTGCATTCACACAGGCTTCATTACAGTTTGGCGCATACGAGATCACACGCGGCGGCGTCAAACGGACAGTGAGATTTCCAGAACCACGCACTGGAGCCGGAGGCGGCGGCGTCGTGAGCTCAGCTGTAATTTGAACAGGCTCAGCTGTTGCCCCCAAACCTTCTACAGTACTACTTGAACTATCAACACGATTGTTTGGCGTTACACGTGCACGACCCGCGTCCGAGACGCTCCAGTTCCAACCGAGGGTATCAGCATTTATCTGTACACAGATGTCACCCGCCGCACGAGCACTCAGAGTGTAATCATCCTTGATGTCGCCGATATTTTCCATCAACCAGCTGTGAGGCACCACAGACACTGAACCAGCTGTACACAAATCACGCGAGTCCTTCGTCGTGAAGCGATACATGTAGGCATTACCGCGACCATAGAGTTCGGCATTCTCCAACATGCGACGACTTCCATCTGTACGTGGCGTTGTAATCCCGGTGGTTAAGATAACCTGATAGGTGCTACTTGGCGCCCAAACACCTCCAGCTGGCGTAAAGACAAAGTGATCTTGAGTGAGGCCGGTATAGAGGACCAAACGACCAGAGACAACTTCCGGCGTACCCGTTGCACACGGATCGCCGGTTCTTCCGGTACAGCGACGGATAATCACATTACTCGGATTAATCGTCGAAGCTTCAATATGTGTCGTAAAGCGTACAACTGCCTGAGCATTCACACAGGTCGAAAGGCTCCGTGGGCTTGGAGAAGGTGGTAATTCGTTATTACACTCTTCCACCACACGTGGTGACTGATACAACCGTCCGGTTGACGATCTCCAGGCAAAAGTACTCGTAGCCACTCCCAACGCGCGGCAAGTACCAGCCACCGCGCAGCTTCCGTCCGGACAACAGGCAAGGGAAGGTCCACAAATACCCGGCGTACTAACACAGTTCGCTACCGAGAAAAAAGCATCATTCGAGTCTTGACCGGCCACCGTAACGCGCACTCCGCCTGTCAACGCACCGGTTGGCACACGCGTACGAATCTCTCCATCGCGCCAGCTTTCACTCGACAAGAACGCTAAAGGACGCGAGGACGTGGTCCCTGCAAAGGATACGGCACCGACCACTGAACCAAACCGCTCACCATAAATCGTGACTCCCGTTCCAACCGGACCCGCAATTGGCTGAATAGAACACACACCTGGGCCAGGCGCACCATCAAATACCGTAAATGGAACACGATTACTCTGCGTAATCCCATCACGCTGCAAATAAATTTCGTATGCCCCTCCACGCACCGCCTGCTCCTCCCCCAATCCGCCACGCAACGCACGTGGCACCTTGATCATCACAGATGTATCCGCCCAGAAAGTGCTTCCACACTGCGCCGGGAAGCGCGTATCCGCCTCACCAATGGCGTTGGTCAACGGATTGCGAAAGAACACACGACCGCCACTTCCAAAGTTTCGACCAAGCAGCGTGACATACGATCCAACCGTACCAGTCGCCGGACGCAGCTGATCAATAATCGGAGGCGCGGTAATGACGCGATCGTTAAAATGAAAACCAACCGGATTTGATTCCAGCTCTCCAATACGAGCACGGACCGAATAGGCACCCGGTGGGACAAGTGGCGCTGTCAGATCCACACCCGTTGGACGCCAGGCACTAATCGCCACATCATGATCGTTGAAAAACAATCGCCCCGCGGTACTACCCAGGTTCACGCCAGCCACCGCCAAACGCGAGCGATCACCGACCGTTCCGGTTCCTGGACGAATGACACACAACCCCGGACGTGCCACACCATTTACTACGAAATCAGCCAAACGCGGACCACGTTCGTCATTCGTGGCGTCCGTCATGCGATTCGTGGCATGCGTCACCTGAATCGTGCTAGTAGTCGCCCCTTCTGGAACAGCCACCACAATCTGCGTCGGCGACCAGAAAGCCGTCGATGATCCGCAGGAGGCTGGCGCAGTTGCTAGACGGCCACCAAACGTCACCTGACCGGTGGTAGTTCCAAAATTCACCCCACTAATCGTGACATAGGTACCAGGGCGACCATTTACAGGATTGAACGATCCAATAATTGGCTGCTCGATACATCGTCCAGCGACACACAAACCACTTGCACAATCGACTCCACGCGTACACATCGCTCCGGCACACGCGCCACCTCCTGCGCCCCCACAGTCGACACCCGTTTCACCTCGCCCGCGACAAATACCGCCTTCACACCGTCCGCTCAAACAACCATCTCCACGCGTACAGACAGCCCCAATACAGGCAAGCTGCCCAGGACCGCCACATCCTGTTTCTGTTTCAGGACGCGCACGACATACGCCCCCTTCGCACAGACCACTCAAACAAGAACGACCCGTCGTACAAGCGCTCCCCACACACAATGGCTGACCAGGACCACCACAACCAACTTCAGGAGCCCCATTATCTTGAACGCCATTGAAATAACTTCGTGGACGCACAGCCACCGTAATCGGGGTGGTCGTCACACTGTTTGAATCGATATCGAACACCCGGGCTTCGATGCGATGCGTACCAGTTGCAACTCCACGCGTATCCCAGTTCACGGTCGCGTCATATTCAAGAGGAGTGGTAGTAGCAGTCGCCGCATCACGACCGATCATGCGACCATCCACTAACACCTCTGTGATGGAGATACCTCCATCGTCCCTGGAACGAACGGTGACACGTACCGTATCTCCCAGAGGAATTCCCTGCCCATCGAGTGGATTTGTGATAGCGGAATTTGGCGAACTTACGTCTACCAAGCTCCCCGTACGGAACCGCCCCTCACATGGCGGCGCCGTTCTCCCACAAGCAACCGTGAGCCCTGAACGTGAGCGTAAGCCCCGTCCAACGCGCGCAATGTAATCGGTATTTTCAGCAAAACACTTACGGTTTCCGTTAGGAGCAGGACAGGCTTGAGTTGGAACAAACGTCACCAAACTATCCGCCACCGTAACTGTACCTTCGACCGGCTGCTCATCCGAGGCACGAACAACGGTGATCGAGCTCGTCGCAGAACTCGCCAAAACTTCACGGCTCAACAAGAAACGCACTTCCGCATTGCGAATACGGATCGGTCCAGACGGCGTGATCGAGCGAACATTAAACGCTAATGATCCACCGGCTGCACCTAATTCGCCACCGCCTCCTCCGTTATCACTCGTCGCAACAAATCCCCCACTTCCGCGCGTTGCATCGAGTAACTTATTCAAAATGAAAGTAACGAATCCCCAGGAACACACGATGATAATGAGCCCAATAATCGCATTGCGAATCGTCTTCTGGGCTTTTTCTACTCTCTCCGCATCACCACCCGCCGTCATCCAGAGAAACCCCGCATACAACACCAGACACAACAGAATCGTACCAAGCGTTCCCAAGAAAATATTAATGATACGCGCAGCGATAATTCTTGGATCAGCTGTGCCCAGCTGTGCGGCGGCTCCAACCTCCTGAAATCCAGCATCCACCTGAGCCATGACCGGTGTCGCCGGCAAAAAGGCTAAAACCCCGCCTATGGCGAGGACTAGCCCCAACAAACAGAAAAGGCGACGAAAGTTCATGGCCGTGAAGGATTAGGATAAGGGCAAGCGCTCGCACTTGGCGTCGGAACACCTTCCACAAAGCAACAGTTTGGCCGATCCGGCGTTCCACGACATTCACTTGTTGAGTTATCGGACGACGTTGGATGGAAGCAGTTCTGATAGATATTCTGCACGCCTGAACCAAACTGTGGATAGTACTCCGGCGCAAACCGTGGTGTTGCGGCAGCGTAGACACGATGGTCAATCAAAGCACGACTGGATGAAGCCGGCTGACCAATCGTTACTGGCAGCCCTGCTACGACGTTCACCATACGTGGACGGAACCAGAACGTATCGGTTGGTGGCTCATTCAACAATAATTTGATATTCCCCGAGTTCACAGTAGATGCCTGAAGGATCCCATTAAAATCAGCCGACGGAATCTGATCTACCGGGATGAGTCCCGTATCTGGCGCCGGCACAAAGGCTCGAATGAACGGCGCACTTCGATCGGGATCCGTGAGCGTTGTAAAGTTATAGGTGTAGTTATCAGCCGGTGGACCCTGCGCACGATCATTAGCATTTCCATCGAGTGAGTTGTTCGCGACATCTACAACTCCATCATATAACCCACGTACAATCGCTGCCTGTGAACTACTTGCTGTTTCCAATGTCGCCGCTTTCACATCCACACGAATCGCGGAATCCGATGGCAGACAGAAGATTTGTCGACCGCAGCTATTCACTCCACAGGCCAAGTTCGTCATGAACTCAACCGTGGTGTAGGCATTCGAAACTTTGAATTCACCCGCGGGACGAACTGAAGCGCCTCCAGCCAACGGTCGAGCAGAGACTTCAATGTTATCGAAGCCCGCTCCACCATCACGCACAAGCCCAGCCGCGCTCGTCGGATCAACTGCTTCATTGAAGTTGACCTGGACGATGATATTTGGCGCATATCTTCCACCGGAGGCAGGAATCGCACTCACTACTTTTGGCGGGGTGAGATCTACTACCGTTGAAACTTGGAAAGCCCAACGATATCCACGCGACGCACGACCCTGAAATACCGCCGATCCATCTTCCAGTTTGATCCCCGTTGGACCACCCGTAAGTTCAACCGTGTAGTCTTGTGGCTCGACCGAACTCCCAAGATACTCAACTGGACGCATCACGAATGTCAGACGATCTGGGGTAAAGCGCACACGAACTTGCTCCGTTGTAAGCGCACGCGTGCGTCCTTCAGAAGTGCGATAAATGCGAATATTATCCGTGTTCAGCCCAATACGCGTACTCGTTGCAACATCGTCGCTCAAATCACCCGGCGTACCATGATCGTCATAACCACGAATAAACGAATCGATTTTGATCGGTTGCGCAAATGTCACCATGATGCTGGTGTTGCGTGGGACATCACGTGAACCAGGCATTGGATAAACATCACGAATGACATCGCCCAACGCACCAGCACGATCAGGGAATCCGCTCAATCCCAAGTCATCACCCCCTCCAGTTCCAAATAACCCTTCACCGGTCGCAACTCCCGCAAGCTGCGCAAGAATAAAACTCACAATCGCAAACGAAGAAGCAAAGATGACCAATCCAATAATGGCATTACGAATGGTGTCTTTTGCTGTTTGGACCTGTTTCGGATCGCCCTGTGCCGTCATCCACAGGTATCCCGCGTACAAAATATACCCAAGCAAAATCACCCCCAAGAATCCGAAAATCACGTTTATGATACGACCAATCAGCGTCATGAGCGACACCGATCCATCGACACCAGCGGCGGTCGCCGCATCACTCAACTGAGCCGCTGCGTCGGGGGCTGGGGCAGATTGCGCGTGGACGGTCGCGGGCAACGTCCAAACAAGCGCGAGCACGAACACAGCCGCTAGCAACACCCGGGCGAATAATCGTACGGGTGCTGACATAGCGGCTGTGACGCTCCTGCAACCTTTCTCAAGCATGGGAAAGAAAGATGTTGGGATTCAAAGGGACACGGACTCTACAAGAACAGTTTACGGGTGAAAGTAACTCTCGACCAGTGGACGAACGTCTTTGGCATCCGCTCGGCCATTCACCGCCTTCATCGCCACCCCCATTGCACGACCAACTTCCTTGATGTCCGACGCGGCGAGAGCCTCGTGAACAATCTTTCGAAGATCTTCGGCAGACAGTGGCGGTGGAAGATACACAGCGATGAGATCGATTTCCTTTTGCTGACGCTCGACCAGGTCTTGTCGACCAGCTGAAGAGAAATCAGTTAACGCATCCTGGTACTGTTTGATCATGGTGCGTAAGACTTGTTCAGTCTCCGCCTGATCAGGCGCGTGACCAAGATCGATCTGCTTATTCTTTAAAGCGGTTCTGACCAAGCGAAGAACGGACAATGCCAGTTCATCTTTGGTTTTCATCGCCTCTTTAAAGTCAGCATCAATCCGTTCGAGGATAGTCATCGTTATGATGATTTACGGTGTGAAGGACGGCGAGCATCTTCTTGGACCTGTCCGGTCTTCAAAAGATACGTTAGCTTGTTGCGCTTCGTGACACGGTACAGCGCACTCTCACGGCGACGGTTTTCATTAACTGCCTTCGCGTGAAAACGACGACGTTTGACTTCAATGTTCTTTCCACTCTCCTGGTGGCGACGCTGAAAACGACGCAACAAGGCATCAAACGCTTCACCTTTCTTACGTTTCACTTCGGCCATAAGACACGCTCCTTTCTATATGAGGATCACCGGGGCTAAACTGCCACGAATGTCGAGATCCATCCTACGCGAAAATCAGAACACCGTCAACGAAGAAAGAGCCCACAATGGAGCTCTTTTTCGATCTTCGGGGCTAAGTTATTCCGTCTCGGCTTTTGCCGCCTCAGCTGCCGCCGCATTCGCAATTAACTTCTTGCGCATTTCATGAACCGCTTTTTTGGCGTCAAAGACCTCTTGCGTACCGGAATCCATGTCACGCACCAGCACCGTCCCGTCTAGGACTTCTTTTTGTCCGAGGAGGAGTGCGTAGCGTGCTCCCCGGCGATTCGCGACCTCCATTTGAGATTTAAGAGACGTCTTTGCAAATGACTCCCCGACCGCGATCCCTGCCTGACGGAATTCTTCAAAGAGAGCGAGCGCGCGCTTTTTCCCCATTTCTCCCAACTGCGCAATAAAGACGTCGGCTTTCCGAATCTGCGTTCCCAATGCCGGATCAAGTTCCTTGAGACGCGAGACGATACGATCAAGCCCAAGACCAAAGCCCGCGGCTGGTGTTGGGCGACCACCAAGTTGCTCCACCAGGTCGTCGTAGCGGCCACCACCTCCCAACGCAGATTGCGCCAATTCTTGATCATCGCTCGAAGCATACCATTCAAAAACGGTCTTGGTATAGTAATCGAGACCACGCACGAGGTATGGATCAAGCTCGTAAGGAACACCTACCTCATCAAGATATTCGAGCACGCGCATGAAGTGCGCCTTCGATTCCTCGTCTAGCCAATCAACAATTTGCGGAGCCTCAGCCTTAAGCTCTTTCATGTGCTCTTCTTTGGAATCGAGCAGGCGAAGTGGATTCTTGAGCAAGCGCTTCTTATCTTCTTCGGTGAGCACGTTGCGTTTGGAACGGAAGTAGGCTACGAGCGCATTCTTGTAGTTGGTGCGTGATTCTGGTGAACCGAGCGAGTTGATCTTCACGACCGGCTCCAATCCGAGATCCTTGAGAATCGCGTGTGAAATCACGATCAGCTGTGCATCCACAATCGCATCGGCCTCACCCAAGCACTCAAAGCCACCCTGGAAGTGCTGACGGAAACGTCCGGCTTGTGGACGCTCGTAACGGAACATCGGACCCGCGTACCAGAGTTTCACTGGTTGAGGCAGGTTCAACATGCCGTGCTGCACGTAGGCGCGAACGGCTGAAGCCGTCCCTTCTGGGCGAAGAGCGACATGTTCGCCTCCCTGCGTTTCCCAGCTGAACATTTCTTTTTCCACGATATCCGTCACCTTTCCCACACCACGCACAAAGAGGGATTGCTCTTCGATGAGTGGAGTATCAATACGGTCAAAGCCATAGGCCCCGGCCACACGATCATAGGCATCATAGACCTTCTTCCAGTAGGGCTGATCACCTGGCAGCAAATCACGCATGCCACGCACAAGAGATACGGGCTGTGGTGCTTTTTTACTTGGAGCGGCTTCGGCTGCTGGTTTGTCAGCCTTCGGTTTAGGAGCGGTAGGCATAGAGAGAAGGTGGCGTCTTAAAAAGGATGTCTGAGAATAGCCAAATTATGAGGCAGTTGTCGAGCTATGCGTCGCGGACGGTGCGGGATAGGTAAACGACTTAAAGACTTTCCAACGATCAACCGGATAACCACGTAACAAAACCTTCCCCACAATAAAGTCACGCTCCACCGGACCAAAAATACGAGAATCCAAGCTCGCCGGACGATTGTCTCCCATCAGATAGTACTGACCTTTCTTGAGTGGCTGGATCTGACGACTACTCGTAAAGACGCCGTCGATGTAGCCAGTTTCATCGAGAAAAAACCCATTTGGATGCTCTTTATTGTAGATACGAACCTTGCCATCAATGATTTCAACCGTCTCCTCAGGCATGCCAATCACGCGCTTAATGAAATACTGGGTCGGATCTTTTGGATACTTAAAAACAACGATGTCGCCACGCTGAGGATCATTCAGACGATAACTCAGCTCATCGATGATGAGATATTCGTGATCGAAGAAATTCGGCTCCATGCTCGCCCCCTTCACGTAGAACGGTTGAATAAGGAAGTAACGAACAGGAATGATAATGGCGAGCGAAATCGCCAAGATCTGAAGGAGCTCTAATGCAAACTTAATACTCGCTTTGCGGCGATCACGCGGCGGTTCGGATACAGGAAGAGATGTGCTCGAAGATGGAAGATCCATAGCTGGTCTAGAATATCAGGAAATAGACGTTTTCGTATACTTGAGAATCGCGTTCCACTGTGCTTCGCTGACTGTTTGGACAGACAGGCGTGAATGGGTCACGAGCTGCATCGTATTGAGACCGGGCGTATTACGAACCTCCTCCAGTCCAAGGGAACGACCACAAGGGACCACCGCCCTTACCCGAACCGACACCCAGTCACCTTCCGTGGCGGTTTTATCCGGCTTAGCTGTTTCGGTTACTTCGACGATCCCTA